>NZ_JBEPEL010000089.1:0-27483 GCF_040300825.1 Streptomyces sp. NPDC000229 | reverse complement strand
AGGAGCCACTGCGGAGCATTGGCGACCGACGACAACGCAGCAGATGCGCGTGCCAGGGCTCGCGAGCCCGGCAAGATCCGAAAGACACGACCTAGGAGCACGTCGATGTCGCACCACCGCCCCTTCCCGGACCCACCTCCTTCCCGCCACCCACATGACAGGGCCGCGTACTTCTGGGACGCGCCCGCGCCGAATCCTCCAGAGCACCGCGAGCCGCACCGTCCCCACGGCGACCTCGACGCACTCCGCTCCGGCTACCGCAAGCTGCGCCGCGTCTCGACGCTCACCGCACTCGGCTACTTCACCCTCTTCCTCATCCTCTCGGCCTTCACGCCCGGGCTGATGACCAGCGAGATCACCGGCGGCCTGAACATCGGCCTGCTGCTCGGGCTGTGCCAGCTGCCGGTGGCACTCGCGGCCATCGCCCTGTACGAACGCATCGCCCGCCACCGCATCGACCCGCTCGCGACGGCCATCCGGGAGCGCACCTGGCAGGCGGCGCGCGAGACCCGCGGCCCCGGAGCCGGTGGCGGCTCGCGTACGGACGCTTCCGCGTACCCCGCGGGCGAGGAGCAGTGGCCGTGGCCCGGCGGCCGCACCGGAGGTGCCCGGTCATGACCGAGTTCAGTTCCGACGCCCAGACCATGTCGCTGGTCGCGTTCATCACCGTCATCACGGTCACCCTGCTGGTGTGTGTGATGACCGGGCCCGACCACGGCGACCTGGACGAGTTCTACACCGGCTACCACTCGTTGTCGCCCGTACAGAGCGG
Source organism: Streptomyces sp. NPDC000229 (assembly GCF_040300825.1). Classification (NCBI taxonomy): domain Bacteria; kingdom Bacillati; phylum Actinomycetota; class Actinomycetes; order Kitasatosporales; family Streptomycetaceae; genus Streptomyces; species Streptomyces sp. NPDC000229. The sequence goes on along the minus strand of NZ_JBEPEL010000089.1, from coordinate 26,711 downwards.
CCTCGCCATCGCCGGTGACTACATTTCGGCCGGCACCGTGCTCGGGACCATCGGCATCATCGCGCTTCTCGGCTTCGACGGAGTCACCCTCACCCTGAGCACCGTGCTGTCGCTGGTCCTGATGATGTTCCTGCTGGCCGAACCTCTGCGCAACACCGGCCGGTTCACGACGGGCGACGTCCTCACCCGCCGCGCCCCCGGTCCGGCCGTGCGCATCACCTCGGCCGTGGTCACCCTGACCGCGCTGCTGCCTCTGGTGATCTTCCAGCTCGCGGGCGCGGGCGATCTGCTCGCCGTCGTCCTCGGGTTCCACGCCGACGGTTTCAAGACCGGGGCGATCGTGTTCCTCGGTCTGCTGATGATCGCGTACGCGGCGATCGGCGGGATGAAGGGCACCGCGTTCATCCAGATCGTCAAGACCGTGGTGCTCCTCGGCGCGGCCACCGCCATCGCGCTGCTCGTCCTCGACCGGTTCGACTTCAGCCTGCCCGTGCTGCTGGACGCCGCGAAGGCCGGGAGCGGGGCGGGGGACGCGTACCTCGCCTCCGGGCTGCAGTTCGGGGGCGACGACATCGACATGATCGGGACGCAGTTGACGGTCGTGCTGGGCGCGGCGGTGCTGCCGCACATCACCATGCGCGTGTTCAGCTCGCGCACTGCGACAGCGGTGCGGCGCTCGATGTCCTGGGCCGTCTCGACCGTCGTCGTCACCTGCCTGCTGCTCGCGGTGATCGGCTTCGGTGCGGCCGCGATCGTCGGTCACCAGGGTCTGGTCGCCGGTGACCCACAGGGCCAGACCGCGTTCCTGATGGTCAGTCAGGCCGTCCTGGGCACGGATCCCACCGCGCTCGAGACGCTGCTGTTCACGGCGGTGACCACCGCTGTCTTCCTGACTCTGCTGGCCTCGGTCGCCGGGATCACCCTCGCCTGCGCCAACACACTGGCGCACGACCTCGTCGCGCACGGGCTGCGCAGGACCGCCCTGAAGGGCTCCACGGAGATGGCCGTGGCCCGGGCCGCCGCGGTCGGCGTCGGACTCGTCGCGATCGCGGTCGCGGCCGGCGCCCGGCACCTGAACCTCCAGGCACTGCTGACCCTGTCCTTCTGCGTCGGCGCCTCCGCGATCGCCCCGGCGCTCGTATACAGCCTCTTCTGGCGCCGCTACACCCGCACGGGGCTGCTCGCCACCCTCGTCGTGGGCACCGCAGCGACCCTCATCCTGATGAGCGGCAGCAACCTGGTGTCCGGATCGCCGCAGTCCGTCTTCCCCGACCAGGACTTCAACTGGTTCCCGTTCACGACGAGCGGCATCGTCTCCGTCCCGCTCGGCTTCCTGGCCGGCTGGCTCGCCACGGTCCTTCGCGACCAGGACGCGGTCGACCAGCGCCGCCGCTACGAGGAGGTGGAACCGGCGATCCTGGCCGGCACGACCACGGCGGCGGGCAGCGGCGCGCCCTGACCCCTCCCGGCGGTTCCCGGCTCCGGGCTCCGGGCTCCTGGTTCGCTCTCCCCCGGGAACCGCGTTCGGCGGGGCCCGGGGCCCCTCGGTGAGCCGGACGCCGTACGGATGCGGCGGCGGCGCGTCCGGTCGGTGGCATTCGCCGGCCGGGCGGATGTGTGGAATCGCCCGGGCGGTGCATGCGCAGGGGATGAGGTGTGTGATCTACCGGACGGATATCTCCGCCGAGCCGGAATCCGTGGAATGCGGTCAGACGGACGACGCCTGCCGGGCGGCGCTCAAGCGCCTGGCAGACCTTGGGGACGACGAGTTCGGCTGGGTTCACCTGGACGCTCCCACCGAGGACGTCCTTCAGGAGCTCGGCCGGTGCCTGGGCCTGCATCCCCTGGCGGTGGAGGACGCGGTGCAGGCCCATCAGCGGCCGAAACTCGAGCGGTACGGGGAGGTGCTGGCTGTCGCCGTGAAGACGCTGTGGTACGTCGAGGAGGGATGCGATGTGGAGACGGGCGAGGTCATGGCCTTCCTCGGCCCTCGTACCGCGCTGACCGTCCGGCACGGTCCGGTCGACCCCACCATCGAGGCCGCGCGCCGAATGCGAGAGGATCCGGCGACGCTGCGCTTCGGGCCGGTCGCCGTCCTGCACGCGGTCCTGGACGTGGTGGTCGATGCCTACAGCGATGCCGCGGCCAAGGTCCGCGCCGACCTGACCGGCCTTGAGCGGAGCGTCTTCTCCTCCTCGCACGACGACCACACCGAAGAGGTGTACTCCCTCAAGCGCGAGGTGCTGGAGTTCCGCGATGCGGTGCAGCCGCTGGTACCCGTGCTGCAGGAGTTCACCGGCCCCCGCGCCCAGTGGCCGGAGAGCGCCCTGCCCTACTTCCGTGACGTTTCCGACCATCTGCACCGCACGGATACCGAGGTCCGCTCGCTGGACGAGTTGCTGAACTCCGTCCTGGCCGCGCACCTCGCACGTGTGGGCACCTGGCAGAACGACGACATGCGCCGCATCTCCGCCTGGGCGGCGATCTTCGCCGTACCCACCATGGTCGCCGGTGTCTATGGCATGAACTTCGAACACATGCCCGAACTGGGCTGGAGTTTCGGGTATCCGCTCGCCGTCGGCGTGATGCTGACCGCGGCCGGCCTGCTGTACCGGGCCTTCCGGCGCAACGACTGGCTGTGAGCGGCGCTCCCGACGAGGGGAGATCGCCCGACCGGGGCGGTCCGAGCGGATCGCGGCCAGGGCACGCGTCCAGCGGCCGAGGCCGACACGCCGCGCGATCGTCAGGACCGGCGGCCGGCCGGGTGCGTCCATGGGGCCCGGCCGCCGCGCCGGCGCGGCAAGGCTCCCCACGTGCACCTGTGGACACACTGGGTGACCAACCGCGGCCCTCACCTCGAAGGCGGCTTGCCGCACGGGGCACTCGCCGAGGGTTCGTTTCCTCCCGGCATCGGGGGATACCCGCACGGCATGGCACGGATACCCAAGAGGCATCAAGACGGTGTAGAGCCGCGTTCCCAGGACGAAGGCGGGCGCGTGGGGCCGGATCCGGCTGTGGAGCGCAACGCCCCCGACGAGCCGACGGCCATGCCGAAGCGGTCGTGGGGGGCGCTGCTGAAGCGCACGGTCAAGGAGTTCAAGGACGACGAACTGGCCGACCGGGCCGCCGCACTCACCTACTACGGGGTTCTCTCGCTGTTCCCGGCCCTGCTGGTCCTGGTCTCGCTGCTCGGAATCGCGGGTGAGTCGGCCACCCAGCAGGTGATGGACAACCTGGAGAAACTCGCTCCCGGACCGGCCCGGGACATCATCTCCAACGCGGTGCAGCAGTTGCAGGGCAACGGCGGCGTCGGATCCATCATGGCCATCGTGGGTCTGCTGCTGGCGATCTGGTCCGCCTCCGGCTACATCGCCGCGTTCATCCGGACGTCCAACGCCGTCTACGACATGCCCGAAGGGCGGCCCGCCTGGAAGGTGCTGCCGCTCCGTCTGCTGCTGACGGTGGTCCTGATGGTGCTGGCGGTCGTCAGCGCCCTGATCGTCGTGTTCACCGGCCCCCTCGCACAGCGGGCGGGCTCCGCCCTGGGAGTCGGGGACACCGCCATGACGGTGTGGTCGATCGCCAAGTGGCCCGTCCTGGTGCTGCTCGTCACGATCATGATCGCGATCCTGTACTGGGCCTCTCCGAACGCGAAGGGCCGTGGCTTCAAGTGGGTCACCCCCGGCAGCTTCCTCGCCCTCCTGCTGTGGATGATCGCCTCGGCGGGCTTCGCGCTGTACGTGGCGAACTTCGCCTCCTACAACAAGACCTACGGCACCCTGGCCGGCGTGATCGTCTTCCTGGTGTGGCTGTGGATCACCAACCTGGCGATCCTCCTCGGCCTGGAATTCGACGCCGAGATGGCCCGTCAGCGCGCGATCGAAGGCGGTCATCCCGCGACGGAGGAGCCCTACGTCGAACCCCGCGACACCGCCAAGTGGACCGAGGAAGACCGTCGCCGCCTCGAATGAGCCGCAACTGCAAACCCCACCGCACACCGCACCGCAAACCGCGAAGCGCAGCTGCCCCGATGGCCGCTCTGCGCATGGGCGGCGCAGGGGCGGGAAACAGTCGCACATGACCGCCTTGGCTGATCTGAAAGAAGGCGACCGCCGCCTCACCCACCGCGCGGCGCACTGGACCTCGCCCCTGGCCCGGAACGTGCTGCCCGCCGTGGAGGCGGCGGCCGAACGCACCAAGCTGTGGTGGGCCACGGCAGCGGTCATGGCGGCCGCCGGCGGCTACCGGGAACGGAAGGCCGCGATCGCGGGACTGGCCGCCATGGGGCTGGCGGAGCTGCTGTCGAACGCGGTCTGCAAGCAGCTCATCGAGCGGCGCAGGCCGCCCAAGCACCTGATCCCCCACGACGACGTCGACGAGCGGCCGGACAGCTCCTCCTTCCCTTCGGGACACACCGCGGCCGCCGTCGGCTTCACCACGGCCGTCGCCGCCACCTCCCCGGCGTGGGGCGCCGCGTGCACGGTCGGTGCGGCGGCCGTCGCGGCCCAGCGGGTGCACTCCGGGGCGCACTACCCCAGCGATGTGGCAGCAGGTGCCGCCATCGGACTGGCCAGCGCCTGGCTGGTCCGCCGGGCTCCGGGACTCTGGGTCCGGCGCGTGCTGTGACGCGTGCCGAGATCGTCGGCGGCAGGGCGGACGGCTGAGCTCGCCCCCGGCCGCCGCAGCCGCCCGTTCCGATGCGGGTCCCGGCCGATGTGGTGGTGGCGGGTCGCGGCACGGACCTGCCGGGACACCTTTTCCCCTCTCATGCGCAGCCCAGGTTCACGGTCCGGTCACCGTGGACCTGGGCTGCGCTCCGGCTCCCCCGCTGCCGGTGTGATCGCTACCGCTCCGGGTAGCCGGGCGCGCATGTTCACACATCGACGTGCACGAGTGGCGTGCGTTCTGTTGGTCAGCTGGGCGACATTGACTGCCGTGGAGCGGTGGGCGGAGCAGGCGTCCTGGCCGGCTGCGGTGAAGAGCGGGGCGTTGTGGTCGTGCGTGGTGGCGCTCACCTGGTGGTTCGCCGAGATGACGCAGGGGCGATCGTCACGATCGCACACCGCGCACGAAGCAGAGGGGCCTTCCCCGGGCGGCAGCCCAGGAGAATCGGCGATCCCCGCGAGTCCGCCTGCCGCGGCTGCCGAGCCGGAGGCGGGCACGACCTCACCGTCCCCGCCCGGGTAGCCGGCCCCGGCGCACATTCGCCTGTGTCGCCTGCCTCGGCGGTGCGGCAGTGCCGCACGGAGTGCTCACAGGATGGCTCACAGCTAGCTGTATTGACAATCATTTTCATTACCGCAATGCTGTGCGGGCCCCCACCCACCGACCCGTCCTTCGGCTGCGGTGGGGGACCAGGCCATCTCATCGAGGGAGCAGCATGTCGACATTCCGTAACCGCAGAGAGTTCCTCGCTCTGGCCGGTGCCGCCGGTACGGCCGGGGCTCTGGCGCTCACAGGTTGCGGAGCCGGCACCGGCGGCGGCGCGGCCGAGGGGAAGGGCGCGCCCAAGCGCGGCGGTCAGTTCCGGGCGCTGTTCACCGGTGGCGGCGAGCAGGAGACGATCGACCCGCACGCGGAGGCCCTGGCCATCGACATGGCGCGCACCAAAGCCGTGTTCGACCGGCTCGTGGACCTGGACGCCACCATGGCGCCGGTGCCGCGCCTCGCCGAGAAGTGGGAGTCCGACCCCGAGGCGACCGTGTGGCGGTTCACGCTGCGCGAGGCGCTCTTCCACGACGGGAAGAAGCTCACGCCCGAGGACGTGCTGTTCAGCTTCGGCCGCATCCTCGACCCCAAGGCGACCAACCACTTCGCGCAGGGCCTGCTGTCGGTCATCGACCTGAAGAAGAGCCGTGGTGTCGGCAAGAACACCGTGGAAATCGCGCTGAACCGGCCCAGCGCCGAACTCCCGGCGCTGCTCGGCACGCTGGGGACCGCCATCGTCAGTGCGCGCTACCGCGACCCGGCGAAGGCCGTCGGCACCGGAGCGTTCCGGCTGAAGTCGTTCCAGGCCGGGCGGTCCTTCGTCGCCGAGCGGTTCGACGATCACTGGGACGGCGGGGCGTACGTCGACGAGCTGCGCATCCTCTCCGCCGACGCCGACGCCCGCGGCAACGCCCTGCGCGGCGGCGAGGCGGAGTACGGCTACGAGATGACACCGACCTTCGCCCGTACCGCGCAGGCCGACAAGTCGGTCCGCATCATCGCCGCGAAGGGCAGCACGGCCCACGCGATCGTCATGAAGTGCGACCAGGAGCCCTTCGACAACCCCGATGTCACCCTGGCCCTCAAGCTGCTCGCCGACCGGGAGAAGCTGGTCGAGGTCGTGCTGGCGGGCCGAGGTGTGGTCGGCAACGACATGTTCGGCAAGGGCTACCAGTACTACCCGGCGGACATCCCGCAGCGGAAGCGCGATGTCGCCGAGGCCCGCGCGCTGTTGAAGAAGGCGGGTGTGCTGAACAAGCCCCTGTCCATCTACACGTCGTCCGTGGCCAACGGCTTCGTCGAGGCGGCGACCCTGTTCGCCGAGCAGGCCGCCGACGCCGGGCTCCGGGTGAAGGTCACCACCGGGTCCTCGGAGACGTACTTCAAGGACCAGCTGACCAAGGGCGTGATGGGCAGTCACCGTTCGGGTGCCATGACGATCCCCACGTACATCAACGACCGTCTCCTCACCACGTCGGCCTTCAACGCGTCCGGTTGGCGCCGCAAGGACTTCGACGCGGCCTTCGCCAAGGCCCGGTCCACGACCGACGAGGCCGAACGCACCCGGTTGTACGGGGACCTCCAGCGCACCGTCCACGAGGAGGGCGGCCTGCTGATGTGGGGCCACCCCGACTGGCTGAACGCGGTGTCCTCCCGTGTACGCGGGGTTGAGCAGGCCCCGCCGAACACGCTGGACTCGGCCCGCTTCGACAAGGTGTGGCTGGCCTGAGCATGCGTGGGTACGCCCTGCAACGGCTCGCCGCCGGAGCCGTACAACTGGTCCTGCTCGCAGTGCTGGTGTTCCTCCTGACCTCGCTGCTGCCCGGTGACGCGGCCGATGTCCGCAACAACGAGGACGCCACGCCCGAGCAGGTGGCGGCGCTGCGCGCGCAGCTCCAGCTGGACCGGCCGGCCCTGGAACGCTTCACGGACTGGGCGCAGGGCGTGCTCACCGGTGACCTGGGCACGTCGCTGGTCAGCGGCGGCCCGGTGCTGGACATCCTGACCGAGTCGGCCGGCACCACGCTGGTGCTGGCCGCGGTGACCTTCGCGGTCGTCGTGCCCCTGGCGGTGCTGCTCGGCATCGTCTCCGGCTTGCGGGAGGGCCGCCGCCTCGACCGGGCGGTCACGTCCGTGACGCTCGCGCTGAACGCCGTGCCCGACTTCGTGCTCGCGTTGCTGCTGGTGGCCGGTCTGTCACTGCGGCTGGGCTGGTTCCCGGCGACCTGGGTCGGTGTGGGCGCGGCCGACCTGGTCGTCGAGCCGGCGCTGCTGGTGCTGCCGGTCACGGTGGTGGCGGCCCGCCTGATCTGCCTGCTCTCCCGGCAGGTACGGGCGGGCATGGTGACGGTCCTCAAGGCCGATTACGTCGTCCAGGCACGGCGCCTGGGTGTGCCGCGCCGGACGCTGCTGCTGCGGCACGTGCTGCCCAACGCCGCGGTCCCCGCCATCCAGGAGCTGGCCCGGGTGGGCGACAACCTGGTCGGCGGTGTGCTGATCGTCGAGGCGGTCTTCGCGATCCCCGGAGTGGCCACCGCTCTCGTGAGAGCCGTGGAGGCCCGGGACGTGCCCACGGTGCAGGGGCTGGCCCTGGTCGTCGCCGTGGCGGCCCTGCTGTTCAGTCTCGCGGCGGATCTGGTCTGCCATCGACTCGTACCACGGACGGAGGTCCTCCGGTGAAGGCGATGACCATGCCGGTGGCGTCCGTCGGTGGGCTGCTGCTGGTGGTACCGGCCGGCATCGCCCTCGTCGGGCCATGGCTCGCCCGCCCGGCGGCCCCCGGGGCGTTCATGCCGTACGCGGGAAGTGGCGGTGAACACCCGCTCGGCACCGACGGGCTGGGCCGGGACGTACTGGCCCTGCTGCTGCACGGTGGACGCAGCGCGCTGGGCATGGCGCTCGGCGCGGTCGCGGTCGCCTACCTGGTGGGCGGGCTGGTGGGGCTGCTGGCGGCCTCCGCCCGCCGCCGGTGGGCGGACGAGCTGCTGATCCGCCCCCTGGACGTCCTGCTCCCCGTGCCCACGCTGCTGGTGATCAGCGTGGTGGCGGTCGGCTGGCGCGGGTCCCCCGTCGCCATCGCCCTCGCGGTGGCGGCCGTCAACGTGCCACCCGTGGCACGGCTGGTGCGGGCCGCCGCCCTGGACGCGGCCAGCGGCCCCGTCACCGAGGCGCTGCGGGTGCAGGGCGAGTCCCGCGCCCGCATCCAACTGGACCACGTGGCCCGCTCGGTGCTGTCCCCGGTCGCCGCCGACATCGGCACCCGGATCACCCTCGCCGTCTTCCTCGTCGGTTCGGCCAACTTCCTCGGTCTGGGACTGGACCCGACCGCGCCCGACTGGGCGGTGAGCATCGCCCGCAGCCGCGAGGCTCTGCTGCTCCAGCCGTGGGCCGTGCTGGCACCCGCCTTGATGCTCGTCATGTTCACCGTGGGGCTCAACCTGCTCGCCGACCGCCTGCTGGCCCGCTCCCGCCGTACGCAGGAGGCTGTTCGATGACCGCGGAGACACCCTTCGTCACCGTGCGCGGGCTCACCGCGCGGGCCGGGGAGACGGTGCTCCTCGACGCGGTGGACTTCGACCTCCACGAGGGGCAGGTCACCGCGCTCGTCGGTCCTTCGGGCAGCGGCAAGACCACGGCGGCCCTGGCGCTGCTGGGCGAGGCGGGCCCGGGTGTGCATCTCACCGGACGGGTGACGGCCGGCTCCGTGACCGTCGTGGACGAGGACGGGATCACGGACGAGGCGACCGGGCTGCGCGGCCGGGTGGTCGCGTACATGCCCCAGCACCCGGGCAGCGCCCTCAACCCGGCCCGCCGCACCGGCGCCGTCCTCGCCGAGCTGGCCCGCCTGCACCGCTCCGCGGGTCCCGCGCCGGTGACCGAGGCGCTCCAGGCCGCCCAACTGCCCACCGGACGGGACACGGAGCGGCGCTTCCCGCACCAGTTCTCCGGCGGCCAGCGCCAGCGCGTCGCGCTCGCCCAGACCCTGGTGTGCCGGCCCCGGGTGCTGGTCCTGGACGAGCCGAGCACCGGACTCGACACGGTGACCCGCATGCGGCTCGCCGGAGAGCTGGCCGAGCTCGCCCGCGGCGGGCCGGCGATCCTGCTGCTCAGCCACGACCACGACCTGGTCCGGGCGCTCGCCGACCACGTGGTCGTCCTGCACCGGGGCCGTGTGACGGCGTCGGGGGGCGCGGCCGACGCCCTGCCCGCCCGGCGCCCGGTGACCGCCTCGCGGCACACGCCCCGCGACGCCGACGGGCCTGCCGTGCTCGACGTACGCAACCTCTCCGCCCACCTCCACGGCCGGGGCCGGGGCCCGGTCCTGCACGGCGTCGACCTCCAGTTGCCCGCCGGGGCCTGCGTCGGTGTGGCCGGCCTGTCCGGCAGCGGCAAGACCACTCTGGCCCGCTGCGTCGCCGGGCTCCACGAGCGTCACCGCGGCCGGATTCTCCTGGACGGCCGGCCGCTTCCCGTCCTGCGCCGCCGCACCACGGAGCAGAAGCAGCGGGTGCAGTACGTCTGGCAGGAGGTGCGCAGCTCCTTCGACGAGCGGCGACCGGTCGCCGAGCAGGTCGCCCGTACCGCGGTACGGCTGCGGGGCCGGGACGCCGGTGAGGCACGGCGCGAGGCTCTGGAGCTGCTGGCCCGGCTGGGGCTGGCCGCCGGCACGGTGGAGCGCCGTCCCGGTGGCCTGTCCGGCGGCGAACTGCAGCGGGCGGCGCTCGCCCGTGCCGTACTCGCCGCGCCCGACGTCCTGATCTGCGACGAGATCACCACCGCCCTCGACGCCGACGCGACCCGAGCGGTTCTCGGCGAACTCGCCCGGCTCCGTCAGGAGCACGGCACCGCGCTGCTCTGGGTCAGCCACGACCTGGAACTCCTCGCCGCCGTGGCCCACCACATCGTCGTCATCGACGGCGGACACGTCGTCGAATCCGGCACACCCGACCAGGTGTTGCACGCCCCCCGGGCCACCCTGACCCGGCAGTTGGTCAGCGCCATGGACCTCGGTACGGCTCCGGCGGCCACCGACCTGACCGCCCCGTCCGTGTCCGGCGCCTGACCCCCACGACGTTCAGCCACGCATCCCCGATCACGGAGGACCCATGACCGACCGGACCGCAGCGGGCGCCACGGCCGCACAGGCCGACGCCCGGGCACTGCTCGACGCGCTGCCCGACACCCTGCCCCGGGACGAGATCCTCGCCATCAACAGCGCGAAGTCCGACATACACACCCGCCGCACCTACACGTACAACGGCTGGACGTTCGAGCTGCCGCCGGGCGTCTTCAGGCCCGGCGACACCAGCCGCATCATCCACGACCGGCTGCTGGACGGCACCATCGCGCTCAAGGGCCGGTCGTACGCGGCCGTCGGCGCCGGACTCGGCGTCGAGGCCGTGATCGCCGGGGTCATGGGCGCGCGCGAGGTCTACGCCGCCGACGTCCACCCGGACAGCGTCGCCACGGCCGCCGCCCACTACGAGCGCATCGTCGGCGACCGGCCCGAGACCGCCTTCCGCCCGCTGGTGTCCAACCTCTTCGAGGAGTTCCCCTCCTCCGCGCGCCTCGACGTCATCACCTTCAACCCGCCCGCCGTCAGCACCAGGACCAGTGACGACCCGACGGTCATCCGCAACGTCTGCGTGGGCATCGACATCGTGACGCGCTTCTTCGACCAGATCACGGACCGCGATCTGCTCACCCCCGACGGCGAGATCCACCTGATCGTGTCGAACACCTCGGAGCTCAAGAACATCGTCGCGTACGCCATCGAGGCCGGCTTCCGGCCGGAGATCACACACCGCCAGACCTGGGAGGGCGACAACTGCCAGGCGTACCTCTTCAAGCTGCGTCGCGACCACGCCGCCGCCTGACCGGGAAGAGAGAGACATGCACGAGCACATAGCCGAAGCGGTCAAGGAACCCGATGTGGTCACCGTGCCGCCGGGAGCGATCTGCCTGCGCTTCGAGACCATGAAGCTGTACTCGGCGCTCGGCGCCGTACGCCACCTGCTGGAGACCGGCCGGGTCAAGCCGGGTGACACGCTCATCGACAGCTCCAGCGGCATCTACGCCCATGCGCTGGCCCTCGCCTGCCACCGGTACGGCCTGAGGTGCCACATCGTCGGCTCGACCACGGTGGACCGTACGCTCCGCGTCCAGCTGGAGATCCTCGGCGCCACCCTGGAGCAGGTCCGCCCCTCCAAGAACCTTCGCCTCGACCAGAACCTCCGGGTCGAACGCATCGGCGAACTGCTCCAGGAGAACCCCGACTACCACTGGATGCGGCAGTACCACGACTCCATCCACTACCTCGGCTACCGCGACGTCGCCGACCTGATCGCCAAGGAAGTGCCCGAGGGGCCGCTGGCCCTGGTCGGCGGGGTCGGCACCGGGGCGTCCACGGGGGCCATCTCGACGTATCTGCGCGAGGCTGGGCGGGACGTCGCGCTCATCGGAGTCCAGCCCTTCGGCAGCGTCACCTTCGGCGCCGAACACGTCTCCGACCCGGACATGATCATCGCCGGGATCGGCAGTTCCATCCCCTTCCAGAACGTCCGCCAGGACCTGTACGACCGCATCCACTGGGTGAACTTCGACTACGCCATGTCCGGCGCGGTCCAACTCCTGCGGGCCAGCGGCATCTTCGCCGGCCTCTCCGCCGGCGCGGCCTACCTGGCCACCCTCTGGGAGCGGGAACGCGACGACTCCAGGACGTACGTCTTCCTCGCCGCCGACACCGGGCACCGGTACGTGGACAGCGCCTACGCCAACCACCCGCAGGCCATCGGCCTCGGCGCGATGCGTCCCCACGAGGTCACGGCCCAGGAGGAGCTGCGGCACCCGTGGTCGGCGATGGACTGGCCGCCCCGCGACAGCGCGCTCCTGCGCGGCGAAGCGCTCCTGGTGCCCGGCGCCGCCTGACGTCCTTCCGGGCGGCCCCGGACCCACCTCCCGTGGTTCCGGTACGCCCGCACCTCCCGTCCGTCCGTCCCCCCTTCCGGAAGGAGCCCGTGCCATGTCCCTCACCGACGAGCGCACATGTGGCTTCGTCCTGCTGCCCCGGCTCTTCGGCCCCGCCGAGACCGCGGCCCTGGGCCACGTCGCGGAGTCCGTACTCGAACGGGTCACCGAGCGCGCCCTGAAGGGGGAAACACAGGTCACCGTGTGGCCGGACGGGCACCGGCTGGAGAAGGTGGACGGCGCGACCGTCCACTGGGAGCCGGACGCCCGTCCGCCCGTCGTCCGCAGCCTGTCCCCGGTCACGCGGCTGGACCCCGCACTGGACGTGCTGTGGACCGACGAGCGGCTCACCGCGCCCATGCGCGGCCTGCTGGACACCGCACGCCTCGGACCGTTCACCTCGAAGCTCAACTTCAAGCGGGCGGGCGTCGGTTCGGAGTTCCGCTGGCACCAGGATCATCCGTACTGGTACTGCTGCGCGGGTCCCGACGCCCGGGACATCGCCACCGCGATGATCTTCCTCGACGAGGTGACGGCCGACAACGGCGCCCTGGAGATCGTCCCGGGCAGTCATCTGGCCGGACCCGCACCGCGCGACCGCGCCGAACCCACCGGGCTGCTCGTCGACACCGCGCGGACGGACGTGGACGGCGCGGTGACGGTCGAAGCACCAGCCGGCTCGGTCCTGATGTTTCCCGGTCTCCTCGTGCACCGCTCCGGCCCCAACACCACCACACGCGACCGCCGTTCCCTGCTCCTGTGCTTCCAGCCCGCCGGGCGCCCGACGCTCGACCGGTTGCCGTACCGGCACGAACGGCTCGCCGACCTGCCCTGACCAACCCCCCATACGCAGACACAGAAGAAAGAACCCGCCATGTCTTCCTCACAGCCGTACTCCGTGCCCGACCTCCAGCAGGCGGTTCTGGACGGTGCCTACGGGCCGCCTCCCCAGGAGCTGACCGTCACCAGCGCGTTCTGGCTCCACCACACCACCCGACTGGCCGGAAGCCAGGTCACCTACCGCAACCACTACCTGCTGCTGCGGTCCGGTGACGCGTTCGGCGCCTCCTCCTTCGAGGCCGGCGAGCTCGCCCCGGACTTCTGCGCCGACGCCTCGGGGTACACCCTCGACCACCTCATCCGGCACGCGTCGGCCCCCGTACGCATCGCCGCCCTGGACGCCTACCTCGGCCGCGTCCGGCCCCACCGCACTGCTCCCGACGCGGAGACCGTCACGCTGCCGACCGGCACGCCCGAGACACGGGCACAGGCCCGGGACGCGGCCGTCGCCGGACTGCTCGACATTCCCGCCGGCGCCAAGGTCGCCCTGATAGGCGTCGTCAACCCGCTGGTCGCGGCGATACGCGACCAGGGCGGCGTCCCGCTGCCCTGCGACTTCAACCTGCGCACCACCAACTGGGGTGACCCGGTCACGGACGACATGGCCCAGGTACTGGCCGGCGCCGACGCGGTGGTCGCCACCGGCATGACCCTCAGCAACGGCAGCTTCGACGTCATCCTGGACCACTGCCGCAAGCACGAGATGCCGCTCGTCGTGTACGCCCAGACCGGCAGCGCGGTGGCGCGCGCCTTCCTGGGCGCGGGCCTCACCGCGCTCTCCGCGGAGCCCTTCCCCTTCTCCCAGTTCAGCGCCGACGCGACCGCGCTGTACCGGTACCGGGCGGCGACCGCATGAGCAGCGAGACCAAGGACCCGGCGGCCCCCGTCGGAGCCGGCGCGGCGAGCGGCGCCGACGCCGACGCCGTACCGAGCGACTGGCGGATGACCCGCGTGCTGTGGCCGTTCATGGTCGCCTCGGCCGTGGGGCTGGTGCCCTTCACCATCTACAGCACGTTCCTCGTCCCCATCGCCGACGCGTCGGACGGCGGCGTCGCGGCCCTGGGCCAGCTGCGCGGCCTCGGCGGCCTCGCCGCCCTGGCCGTGGGCACCGCGCTGGCTCCGCTGATCGACCGCGTACGCAAGGAGTGGGCGGCGGCCGGCGGGCTGGCGGTGCTGGCCCTCTCGGCGGCCCTCGGCGCCACCGGTGAGTTCCTGCTGCTGGCCGCGTTCTGCCTGCTCGTCGGCGCCGGTACGGCCGTGCTCAACCCGGCGCTCACGGCGGCGGCGGCCGACCGCTTCGGCAACGGCGCCGCCGCGGGCCGGGCGGCGACCCTCATCACCGCCACCCAGTCGCTCACGGCGCTCCTGGCCGCGCCCCTGGTGGCCCTGCCCGCCGTGCTGTGGGGCTGGCAGGGGGACTTGTGGGCGATCGCCGCCGTCTCCTCCGTACTCGCCCTGTACTTCCTCCTCCGGAGCCGCCGTCCCGAGCGTGCCGAGAAGGCCGAAGAGGGTGCGGGCAAGGAGCCGCGGCCGGGCTACCTCGCCTCGTTCAAGCTGCTGGGCGCCCTGCCCGGCGTGGTCCCGCTGCTGTGCGTCGCCATGCTCCGTACGGCGGCGTTCATGGGCTACCTCGCCTACCTCGCGGCCTTCTACGACGAGCGCTTCGGCCTGGACCCGGGTGTCTTCGCGATCGTCTGGACCCTGAGCGGAACCTCGTTCTTCCTGGGCAACCTCCTCGCCGGCCGCCTGCTGAGCGCCGAGCGCCCGAAGATCCCCGGCGAGCGGCTGATGGCACTCGCTCTGCTGGTGGCCATGGCGGCGCTGGTGGGCGTCTTCTTCACCCACTCCCTGCTCCTGGCCCTTCCCCTGACCGCGCTGATCGGCGCCGGTCACGCGACGGTGGCCGCCTGCGTCACCACGCTGCTGGTACGGCGCTGCGGCTCCCTCCGCGGCACGGCGCTGAGCGTCAACGCCGCCGGGATGAGCTTCGGCGTCTTCCTCGGCGCCGGTCTCGGCGGCGTGGGCCTGGGCCTGGGCGGATACCCGGGCACGGCCGCGGCGCTCGGGGGGCTGACCCTCGCGGCACTCGTCTTCGCCCGCATGGTCAGCCGCTCCTCGGCGAGCGCGAAGGACTGAACGCCTCGCGGTGTGGTGACGCCCCGGCCGACGCGGACCCCTACGGGCCTTTCGCCCCCGTGGGGGGTCCGCGGGTTCAGGACTTTCGCGCCGCCGGAGCGGTACCGGTCAGGTCAGGTCAGGGAGTCGCCGTCGAGACGACGTACACCCGTGGCGCAGCCGGGTCGGTGAGGTCGACGGTGATGTCCTGGGTGGGGCGCGGGTCCTTCTGGCGGTGCGTGGTCGCGGACCAGTCGCGGCCCGCCGGGAACTTCCAGCCCACGGTGCGGGCGTCGCGGTCGCTGATGGTGACGTCGTCGGCGTCGAGCGCGGCGCGGCTCGTACCGACGTCGTTGAGGAAGTCGTCCAGCCCCGTACCGGTGGTGGTGAACTCGACGTACAGCCTGCTCGACTTCCAGTTGCTCGTCTCGAAGTAGGCGACCTCGGTCGAGCCGCCCGGGATCGGGACCTCGAAGACGCGGCGCTTCATCTTGGACGGCCAGCTGTCGCGCAGTCCGGTGACGGACGACTCGGCCTCCTTGTCGCGGCCGCTGGCGCGGCTCTGCTGGGCGGAGATCACCAGGTAGCCGGCCGGGATGCCGATGAGCAGCACGATGACGACGGCCGTCAGGACACGGCGGCGGATCATGCGCCGGCGCTCCTCCGGGGAGGCGGGCTGGTTCAGTACGGACGTCACTGCCATGACTACGGTTCCTGGGAGGTGGTGATGCGGCCGTTGCGGATGGCCTGGGCGTACCGCTCGTACTTCTCGTAGCGCTCCAGCCGGCGGCGGTTGGCGCGGCGGAAGCGGCGCGCGACCAGCCGGGCCAAGTCGGCGGCGCCGACCATACCGGCCTCGGGGCCGAGCTGGGCCTTGGCGATGCGGGCCTCGGGACGGTAGCCGCGGCCGGTGAGGTGGCGGCGGAAGGCGTCCCGGGCGGGGCCGATGAGCAGGTCGTCGGCGGCGCTGACGCCACCGCCGATCACGAAGCAGGACGGGTCGAGGGCCGCGGCCAGGTTGGCGATGCCGACACCGAGCCACTGGCCGATGTCCTGGAACAGCTCGATGCACATCGCGTCGCCCTCACGGGCGAGCTCGGTGATCAGCGGGCCGGTGATGTCGGGTACGGAGCCCTTGACCCGCTCGATGATGTTGTACGCGACCGGCGAATCGGCCGCCGCCAGCTCGCGGGCCTCCCGGACGAGGGCGTTGCCGGAGCTGTACTGCTCCCAGCAGCCGCGGTTGCCGCACGGACAGCGGTGGCCGCCGGGCACCACCTGCATGTGGCCGAACTCGCCGGCGACGCCGTACTTGCCCCGCTTGACCTGGCCGCCCTCCAGGATCGCGCCGCCGATACCGGTACCGAGCGTGATCATGACCAGGTGGTCCTCGCCGCGGCCGGCGCCGAACCGCCACTCCGCCCAGGCCGCGGTGTTGGCGTCGTTGTCGACCATGACGGGGACGGCGAGCCGGGCCTGGAGCGAGTCGCGCAGCGGCTCGTTGCGCCAGGCCAGGTGCGGGGCGAACAGGACGCGGCTGCGGTCGGCGTCGACCCAGCCGGCGGCGCCGATGCCCACCGCGTGCACATCGTGCCGGTCGGAGAGGTCCAGGACCAGTTCGGTGATGGTGTCCTCGACGACCTTGGCGCTCTTGGACTTGTCCGGCGTCTCGGTCTTGATCTGCTCGAGGATCACGCCGTCGGCGTCGACGACGCCCGCCATCACCTTCGTACCACCGATGTCGATGCCGACGGTGGGGACGCGGGGCGCGGTCAGGTGCGAGCGGCGCTCGCGGGCCGAGACGGTCCGCAGGACGGTGGCGCGGGCGGAGCCCCGATGGGCGGAATCGCGGTACGTGCTCACGGGTCCTGTCGTCCTGGTGGTGGGGGGGCCGGGAGGTGGGGGGCCCGGCGGCGGACGGTGCCCGCCGCCCCCGATTCTGCCAGGTACGCGGCCGGGGGCGGGGGCGCGCCGTGCTCAGGGAGCGGTGACCGGCGCGGGGGTCCCCCCACGCCCTCAGGACGTAGGGGGAACGTCGTGGCCGCCGACCTGGGTGGGGGCCGGGGCTCGTTCCAGCTCGTGGCGGAGGTCCTCGAGCTCGCTGCCGCCCGCCATCTGGCGGGTGAGTTCGTCGAGTGTGACGGAGTCCTTGGTGTGGCTCGCCGACATCACGCCCCGCTTCAGCAGCACGAAACGGTCACCGACCAGATACGCGTGATGCGGGTTGTGCGTGATCAACACCACGCCGAGCCCGGCGTCGCGGGCGGCCGCCACGTATTTGAGGACCACGCCGGACTGCTTGACGCCGAGCGCCGCCGTCGGCTCGTCGAGCACGAGCACCTTGGCACCGAAGTACACGGCGCGGGCGATCGCCACGCACTGGCGCTCACCGCCCGACAGGGTGCCGATCGGCTGGTCCACGTCACGCAGGTCGATACCCATGCGCGCCAGCTCGGTACGGGTCGTCCGGCGCATCAGGTCGACGTCCAGGCGCCTGAGGGGACCCACGCCCTTGGTGGGCTCGGAGCCGAGGAAGAAGTTCCGCCAGACCGGCATGAGCGGGACGACCGCCAGGTCCTGGTAGACGGTGGCGATGCCCCGGTCCAGCGCCTCACGCGGCGAGGACAGGGTGGTCTCCTCGCCGTCGATGCGCAGGGTGCCGCCGTCATGGGCGTGCAGCCCGGCGATGATCTTGATGAGGGTGGACTTCCCGGCGCCGTTGTCGCCCAGGACGCACGTGATCTCGCTCGCGTGGACCTCCAGGGAGACACCTTCGAGGGCGCGGATGTTGCCGTAGTACTTGCTGACGTCGTCGAGCTGTACGAGGGGGGTGCTCATCGTGTTGCCTCCGCGCGCTTGCGGACCCAGGCGTTGAGCAGGGTCGCGAGAAGGAGCATCGCCCCGAGGAAGAACTTGAACCAGTCCGGGTTCCACTCCGCGTACACGATGCCCTTGCTGGTCATGCCGAAGATGAACGCGCCGACCGCCGAACCGATCGCCGAGCCGTATCCGCCGGTGATCAGGCAGCCGCCGATCACGGCCGCGATGATGTAGATCAGCTCGTTGCCCACGCCCTCGCCGGACTGGACGACGTCGAACGAGAACAGCAGGTGCTGTCCGGACACCCAGGCGCAGAAGGCCACGCCCATGTAGAGGCCGATTCTGGTGGTGCGGACGGGGACACCGACCGCGCGGGCGGCGTCGGCGTTGCCGCCGACGGCGAAGATCCAGTTGCCGAACCGGGTCCGCAGCAGGATCCAGGTGGCGAGGGCCACCAGGGCGAACCACCACAGGATGGTCACCTTGATGTCGATGCCGCCCACGGAGAAGTGGGAGGCGAACAGCGCCTGGGCGGAGGAGAAGCCCTCCATGTCGGCGATCGTCCTGGTCGACACGGTGCCGCTGATCAGCTTGGTCAGGCCGAGGTTCAGGCCGGTCAGCATCAGGAACGTACCGAGCGTGATGATGAAGCTCGGCAGCTTGGTACGGGTCAGCATGACGCCGTTGAAGACGCCGATGGCGAGGGTGACCAGGAGCGATACACCGACGCCGACCCAGACGTTGGCGGTCATCTGGTAACTGAACATCGACGAGACGAGTGCCGCGCTCGTGACCAGCACACCGGCCGACAGGTCGAACTCACCGCCGATCATCAGCAGCGCGACCGGGACGGCCATGATGCCGATGGTCGAGGCGGCGTAGAGGACCGTGCCGAAGCTGGAGGCCCTCAGGAAGCTGTCCGCGACGATCGCGAAGAAGAGGAAGACGGCGACGGCTCCGACGACGGAGCCGAGCTCGGGGCGGCCGAGGAGCTTGCGCAGCGGCGAGGTGCGCAGCAGGCGCTCGTCGACGGGGGCGCTGTCCTTGCCCTTCACGGGTGGTGCGGTCGCGGTCATCGGGTTCCTCGCTCCGTGAATTCCGCCAGCGCGGCGGCGTCCTTCTCGGTGATGATCTGCGGCCCGGTCAGCACCGGCCTGCCACCGCCGAGCACGTCGGCGTTGTACCGGTACAGCCAGAGCAGGTCGACGGCCTCGTACCCCTGGAGGTAGGGCTGCTGGTCGACGGCGAAGCCCAGCTGCTTGCTCTTCAGGCCGGCGGCGACCTTGGCGTTGAGGTCGAAGGTGTCGATCTCGGCCTCGGACCCGGCGGACTTCTTGGCCTGGACGGCGGCGTCCGCGAACGGGGCGCCGAGCGTGACGACGGCGTCGATGGAGGGGTCGGTCTGGAGCTTGGCCTCGAGGGAGGCCTGGACGTCGGGCATGTTGGTGCCGTCGACGTACAGGTTCTGCAAGTCGCCGTCGAAGGTCTTCTTCACTCCCGCGCAGCGCTGCTCATGGCCGACGTTGCCCTGTTCGTGCAGGACGCACAGGGCCTTCTTGCGGCCACGCTCGTCCAGCTCGTCGCCGACCGCCTCACCCGCGATCGTCTCGTCCTGCCCGATGTGGGCGAGGGCACCGAACGCCTTCGACTGCTCCGAGCCGGAGTTGACGGTGATCACCGGGATGCCGGCCTTCACGGCCCTGGCGACGGACGCCTTCATCGCGTCGGGCTTGGCCAGGGTGACGATCAGGCCGTCGACCTTCTTGTCGATGTAGGAGTCGACGAGCTGCGCCTGCTGCTGGCCCTCGTCGCTGTGGGCGTACAGGAAGTTGATGTTGTCCTTGACGGCCGCCTGCTTGGCGCCGTTCTGGACGATGTCCCAGAAGGTGTCGCCATCACCGGAGTGGGTGACCATGGCGACGGTCCACTTCGGGGTGTCGACGGCGGACCGGCCCTGGGCGGCGGCCTTGCGGGCGTCCTCGGCGCGTTTGCCGCCGGTGGCGCTGCACCCCGCCACGGCTCCCGCGAGGGACACTCCGAGTACCGTCGCCAGCACCGCGCGGAGCGCGCGTACCCCTGTCCGAACCCTTGCCACGACGCCGTGCCCCTCTTGCTGTGCTTGCTGTGCTTGCTGTCGTACGACTGGCCAAGTATGGGTCATGGTGATGTGCCCGGATTTCATCGGGTACCGCGGCCGGTCAGTTCCTCCAGCACCGGTACGTCCTTCTCGGTGACGAGGGCCGGGCCGGTGAGGACCGGCTTGCCGCCGCCGACGATGTTGAGGTTGTCCTTGTGGAGCCAGAGCCCGTCGACGGCGAGGTAGCCCTGGAGGTAGGGCTGCTGGTCGACGGCGAAGCCGATCTGCTTGGCCTTGAGCTGGGCGACGACGGCCGCGTTGAGGTCGAAGGTGTTGATCTCGGCGGTGGAGCCGGCGCTCTGCTTGGCCTTGACGGAGGCGGCGGCGAAGGGGGCGCCGAGGGTGACGACGGCGTCGATGTCCTTGGCGCTCTGCAGCTTGGCCTCGATGGAGGAGGTTGCGGCGGGCATGTTGGTGCCCTCGACGTTGAGGTTCTCGACGGTGCCCTTGAAGGTCTTCTTCACCCCGGCGCAGCGCTCTTCGAGGGAAACGTTTCCCTGCTCGTGGATGACGCAGAGCGCCTTCTTCCTGCCGCGTGCGGTGAGCTCCTCGCCGACGGCCTCGCCGGCCACGGCCTCGTCCTGGCCGATGTGGCTGATCGCCCCGAAGGCCTTGGAGTGCTGCCCACCGGAGTTGATCGTCACGACCGGGATGCCGGCGGCGACGGCCTTGGCGACGGACGCCTTGACCGCTTCGGGCTTGGCGAGGGTGACGATCAGACCGTCGACCTTCTTCGCCACGTACGAGTCGATGAGCGCGGCCTGCTCCTTGCCTTCCTTGTTGGCGGCGTAGAGGAACTCGACGTTGTCCTTGGCCGCTGCGGTCTTGGCGCCGCTCTGGACGATGTCCCAGAAGGTGTCGCCCTCGCCGGAGTGGGTGACCATCGCGAGGGTCATGCGCGGGGTGGCGGCGGGTTTCCCGCCACCGGAGGTGTCCGTGGTGTCGTTCTCGGAGTCCTTGCCGCCCGAGCTGCTGCATCCGGCGGCGGTGACGGTGAGTGCGACTGCGGTCAGCAGGGCTGCTGCCGCCGTGCGGGTGGTACGCATCGTGGGTCCGCCTTGTCTCCCCGGCGCCGCCCGATTGCGGCTGGGTGAGTTTCTACGGGGGTGGGGCGGGCCCGTCAATACTTTGTCCGAACATTCTTACGCGGTCAGGGGCGCACCAGGAGCTGGAACTCAAAGGCGTACCGCGACGCCCGGTAGATGTGCGAGCCGAACTCCACCGCCCGGCCGGTGTCGTCGAAGGTGGTCCGCTCCATGGTCAGCAGCGGGGCACCCTTCTCCTCGGTGAGCAGCTCCGCCTCCGGGCTCGTCGCCGCCCGGGCCCCGACCTTCTGGCGGGCGCTGTGCAGGGTGATGCCCGCGGTGCGCATCATCCGGTACAGGCCGGTGCCCTCCAGCAGCTCGGTGTCCAGGTCGAGCAGACCCAGCGGGAGGTGGTTGCGCAGCCGCGCCATCGGCTCGTTGTGGGCGAACCGCAGCCGCTCCACGAACCGGACGTCGGCGCCTTCCGGTACGCCGAGCGCGGCGGCGACCTCGGCGGAGGCGGGCTCGACGCGGTTGGCCAGGACGACGGTGGCGGGGCGCTGGCCGGCCGCCTCCAGGTCGTCGTACAGGCTGCTGAGCTCCAGGGGGCGTTTGACCTGGCTGTGCACGACTTGGGTGCCCACACCCCGGCGGCGCACCAGCAGGCCC
Source organism: Streptomyces sp. NPDC000229 (assembly GCF_040300825.1). NCBI lineage: Bacteria > Bacillati > Actinomycetota > Actinomycetes > Kitasatosporales > Streptomycetaceae > Streptomyces > Streptomyces sp. NPDC000229. The sequence goes on along the minus strand of NZ_JBEPEL010000089.1, from coordinate 4,931 downwards.
TTCTCGACGAGGGCCTGGATGGCCTGGCGGACGGTCGGCCGGGACAGGCCGAGCCGGTTCGCCAGCTCGATCTCGTTGCCGAGGAGGCTGCCCGGGGTGAGCGTCCCGCGCTCGATGGCCGCTTCCAGCTGCTGGGAGAGCTGGAAGTAGAGCGGCACCGGGCTGGTGCGGTCCACGCTCAGCGGCAGTCGCACGACGGAACCGGTCTCTTCTCTGGCTGCTCGGGTCTGCTTGGGCACGGGCCGAGCCTATCCACAGGAAATGATGACGGAAAGTTGTGAAGTCATGTTGTCAGGACAAAAGCTTGACACGATGACAGTCGCGGCCCCACCTTGGGGGCCATGCGCATCGGACTCATCGGAACGGGACGTATCGGGACCTTCCACGCGGGCGTGCTCAGTCGCCACCCCGAGGTGGGGGGTCTCGTCGTCGCCGACGCCGACCCCGGCCGGGCGGCCCAGGTCGCCGAACTCACCGGCGCCACGGCCGCGCCGACCGTCGACGACGTCTTCGCCTGGGGCGTGGACGCGGTGGTCATCGCCTCGGCGACCTCCTCCCACGCCGACCTCATCGCCCGTGCCGCCCGCGCGGGCCTGCCCACCTTCTGCGAGAAACCCATCGCCCTCGACCTGCCCGGCACGCTCGACGCGCTCCGCGACGTGGAGGCGGCCGGCACCCAGCTCCAACTGGGCTTCATGCGCCGCTTCGACGCCGGCTACCGGGCCGCCCGCGACGCCGTCCACTCCGGGCGCATCGGCCGGCTGCACACGGTCCGGGCCATCACCTCCGACCCGGCGCCGCCGCCCGCCGCCTACCTCCCGCTCTCCGGCGGCCTCTACCGCGACTGCCTGGTCCACGACTTCGACATCCTCCGCTGGGTCACCGGCCGCGAGATCACCGAGGTGTACGCCACGGGCTCGGACGGCGGCCCCTCGATGTTCCGCGACGCGGGTGACGTCGACACGGCGGCCGTGCTCCTCACGCTCGACGACGGCACCCTCGCCACGGCGACGGCCACCCGCTGCAACGGCGCCGGGTACGACGTACGGATGGAACTGGCGGGCGAGCACGACCAGATCGCGGTGGGCCTCGACGACCGGACGCCGATCACGTCCACCGAACCGCTCGGGCCTCCCCCGGCCGACAAGCCGTGGCCGGGGTTCCTTGAGCGGTTCGCCCCGGCGTACGAGGCCGAGCTGGACGCCTTCGTCCACCTCGCGCGCGGCGAGCTGGCCAACCCGTGCGACGGTCAGGAGGCGCTGCGGGCGCTGCGCGTCGCCGAGGCGTGCGAGCTGTCCCGCCGCGAGCGCCGCCCGGTGCGACTGGACGAGGTCCCGTCAGCGCTCTGATCCGCTCACCTACGGGACCGTGCCCTGTGCCACCGCGCACAGGGTCCCGGTCCCGTTCTCGTCCACCGCCGGCAGGTCGCAGCGCACCACCGCCCGCCGTCGGCCCGCGTGGACGACGGCAGGCGCGGGCCGGCAGGGCGCGACCGGCGGCGGGGCGGACCTACGGGATGGAAGGCCCGGCCGCCAGCACCACCGGGCCCAGGGCCCTGCCGGTCACATCCCTCCTCACCACCTGACGGGAAGGCGGCGGACGCCGCGCATGAGGAGGCCGGGCAGCCAGTCCAGCGGCCCGGCCGAGGGGTCGAGCGTCAGGGAGGGGAAGCGCTCCAGCAGGGCACGGATCGCGATCCGGCCCTCCAGGCGGGCCAGCGGGGCGCCGAGGCAGTAGTGGATGCCGTGGCCGAAGGCCAGGTGCCCGGCCGTGTCGCGGCGGATGTCGAAGCGGTCGGGGTCCGGGAACCTGTCCGGGTCGCGGTCGCCGGCACCGAGGCCGACGAGGACGGTCGCCCCCTGCGGGATCACCGTGTCCCCTACCGGTACGGGCTCCCGCGCGAACCGGGCCGTACCCGTCTCGACGGGACCGTCGAAGCGCAGCATCTCCTCCACCGCGCCGTCCAGCAGGCCGAAGTCGGCGCGCAGGGCCGCCAGTTGGTCCGGGTGGGCGAGGAGGGCGCGGACGCCGTTGGCGATGAGGTTGACCGTCGTCTCGTGCCCGGCGACCAGCAGCAGGTACGCCATGGCGCGCAGTTCGGCGGCCGACAGCCGGTCGCCGTCCTCCAGGCGGGTGTGCAGCAGCCCGGAGAGCAGGTCGTCGGTGGGCCCGGCGCACCGCTTGTCCTCGATGAGCTCGTCCAGGTAGTCGCCCAGCGCGTGCACGGCGGCGTTCTCCTCGTCCGCGCGCCTCGGTGCGACGATCTCGCGGGACCAGGCGCGGAACGTGTCCCGGTCGGCGGCGGGGACGCCGAGCAGTTCGCAGATCACCGTGATGGGCAGCGGGAAGGCGAGCGCGTCGACGAGATCGGCGTGTCCGGCGGGCGCCATGGCGTCGAGCAGCTGGTCCGTGAGGGCCTGGACGCGCGGGCGGAGGGCCTGCACGCGCCGCCCGGTGAACTCGCGGGCGACCAGTCCGCGCAGCCGGGTGTGGTCGGGCGGGTCGAGGACCAGCAGGTAGGGGCCGATGACCGCTTCGTCGAGCATCCGGTACCCGGCCGTGGACGACGACTTCGACAGCCGGGGGTCGGCGAGCGCGGCCCGTGCCTCGGCATGGCCGACGATCAGCCAGACCTCGGCACCGAGGGACGTGCGCACGTGGTGGACGGGGCCGCTCTCGCGGAGTTTCGCGTAGTACGGATAGGGGTCGGCGGTGAAGCCCTCGCCGTACTCGCTCAGATCGACCGTGGCCATCGGCCCAGCCTAAGCGTCTTCCTCCCCGTCGAGGAGTCCGGCGTCGTGGACCAGAAGGGCGATCTGGACCCGGTTGTTGAGACCGAGTCTGGCGAGGATCCGTGAAACGTGGGTCTTCACGGTCGGCACGCTCATGTAGAGGGTGGCGGCGATCTCGGCGTTGGAGCGGCCCCGGCCGACGGCGAGGGCCACTTCCCGTTCACGCTCGGCCAGTTCCGCGAGGCGGGCGGCCGCGGCGGTCTGCCGGGTGTTCTCCGCCGCACGTCCCGCCACATGGGTCATCAGCCGGCGGGTGACGGCCGGGGAGAGGACCGGCTCGCCGGCCGCGACGCGCCGTACGGACTCGACGATCTCGGCGGGCGGGGTGTCCTTCAGGACGTACCCGGCGGCGCCGGCCCTCAGCGCGCGCAGCACCTGCTCGTCGGCGTGGAGGGCGAATCCGCCGTCGGGTGCGGTTCTGTGGGTGAGGCGGCCGCCGGCGAGGGTGGCGCGTTCGATGAGGCCGATGAGCCCCTGTCCGGATCCGGGTACGGGCGGGACGGGGCCGGTGGGGGCGGGGTTGCGGACGTCGACGGTGAGCCCGTCGCCGGGGCGGCCGCGGACGGTGACGGTCACCTCGGTGCCGGGGGCGTGCTTGCGGGCGTTGGTCAGGCCCTCCTGGGCGATGCGGTAGACGGTGCGGCCGGTGGCGGTGGGGACGCCGCCGGGGTCGTCGATGCCGTTGTCGAGGGCGACCTCCATGCCGGCTCCGCGGGACTCGGCGATCAGCGCGTCGAGGGTGGCGAGGGTGGGCTGGGGGCGGTCGCCGTCCTCGTGGTCGCCGGGGGCGTTCCGGTTCATGGGGTTCACCCGGTACCTGACGGAGAACGTGGGGTTCCTGCACGGGCGGGGGCTGTTCGCCGACATCGTGATCGCGGTGGTCGGTTTCGCGGTCCTGATGATCTCGGACCGGTTGCGGAAGGCGTAGGGCGTCGGCCGGTCACCCCTTGGACGAGCGGGGAGCCGAGGTTGCGGAGGGCGGGCCGGGAGGGTGCGTCGGTCGTGCCCGCCGCTGTTCCTCCCGGGTGCGGCCGGCGGATGAGTACCCGTACCCGTCCGCGCCCGAGCAGCCGGACCGGCTCACTCGCCGAGTGCGAACGTGCCGAACTCCGCGGGCCCGGTGGGCCGGTACGTCTGGATGGTGACACCCGTGGACGTGGTGCGGTGGCCGGTGAGTTCGAACGCGGTCGGGGTGCCGCCGTCGGGGAAGAGGCGCCGTCCCTTGCCGAGGAAGACCGGAAAGACCAGGAGGTTCACCTCGTCGACCAGCCCGAGGGCGATGAGGCTCTGGGCGAGCCGGGCACTGCCGTGGACCTGGACCTCCCTGCCCGGCTGCTGCTTGAGGCGGTTCACCTCCTCGGTCAGGTCGCCCCTGATGACGGTGGAGTTGTTCCACTCGGCCTTGTCGAGCGTCCGCGACATCACGTATTTGGGCAGGGCGTTGAGCCGGCTCGCGATGGGGTCGTTCTCGTCGGTGACCTGAGGCCAGTAGGCGGCGAAGATCTCGTACGTCCGCCGGCCGAGCAGGAAGCTGTCCACCCGCCCGAACACCTCGTCCATGAACCGGCCGAACTCCTCGTCCGCGAAGGGGACGCTCCAGCCGCCGTACTCGAAGCCGTCGGTGCGGTCCTCCTCGGTGCCGCCGGGTGCCTGCATCACACCGTCCAGTGTCATGAAGGTGGTGAGGGTGAGCTTGGCCATGGCCGGTGCCTCTCGTTTCGTCGATTTCGGTTCTTCATCGTGTGTCACAAGCTCAGACCGTGCCTCCGCACGGAACTCATCGGTGGACGGGCGCCGGATGCGGCGTTCGTTTCCCGCCGGTGCCAGGACCGCCCCTCCGGTGTGATGGAGCCCGCAACCGCTTCTGGTCGAGGGCACGGAGGCACCATGAACAGCAGGACGGCTCTGGTCACCGGCGGCAGCCGCGGCAGAGGCGCCGCGACCGCGCTGCGGCCGGCCCAGCAGGGCGCGGACGTCGCGATCACTTACGTACAGGACGAGGAGGCGGCGCGGGAGGTCGTACGGAAGATCGAGGCGACCGGGCGGCGCGGGCTCGCCCTGCGCGCCGACGCGGCAAGGAGACGAGCGCCAGCACAATGGCGGCGATACCCGCGAACACCCGCACGACGGAGTGGCACC
>NZ_JBEPEL010000088.1:0-27596 GCF_040300825.1 Streptomyces sp. NPDC000229 | reverse complement strand
CACCCCGATGCAGACGGCGGCGGCAATGCTGGGCGGCGGGGCGCGGTGACGACCTCCTCGGTCCACAGGAGCGCCCCGGGACGCGCATCGCGAGGATGGCCATGTCGTCGGAAGGCGGTTCCGCGGCGAAGCGTTCGACCGCGCGCATGATGCGGGCGGTGACCGCGCCGGCCGTCAGGCCCGTACATGTGGTGAGGACTTCGGCGAGGCCGTCGTCGCCCAGCATGCGGCTGCCCTCGCGGCGCTCGGTGACGCCGTCGGTGACGCACAGGAGGACATCGCCCGGGTCGAGGGTGACCGTCTGCTCGTACAGCTCGAGGTCGTCCATGACGCCGAGGAGCGGCTGCGGTTCGGCGGCCGGTTCCACCGTGCCGTCCTGGCGGAGGCGCAGCGGGAGCGGGTGGCCGGCACAGACGACCTTGAGAAGGGCGCTGCCGTCCTCCTGGGGCCACAGCTCGCCGTACAGGAGGGTGAGGAAGCGGCTGCGGGCGCCCTCGTCGAGGATCGCGGCGTTCAGGCGCTCCAGGACCGCCGGGCCGCCGAAGCCCTCGCGGGCCAGGAGGCGCAGGGCGTGGCGGGCGAGGCCGGTGACGGCGGCCGCTTCCGGGCCCGTACCGCACACATCGCCGATGGCGAAGCCGTACGCGTTGTCGCGGATCGGGAAGAGGTCGTAGAAGTCGCCGCCGACCTCGTTGCCCTCGCCGGCAGCGCGGTAGATGACGTCGACCTCGACGCCGGGGATCTGGGGGAGACCCGGGGGCAGCAGGCTGCGCTGGAGGGACTGGCTGATGGCCATGCGCTCCGAGTACAGCCGGGCGTTGTCCAGGGCGAGGGCGGCCCGGCGGGAGAGGTCCTCGGCGAGCTCCAGGATCTCCTGGCGGAAGTGGTCGTCGGAGGGCTTGCCGAGGGTCAGCATGCCGATGACGCGGTTGCGGGCGACCAGGGGGAGGACGACGGTCTCGCCGCCCACCGCGGCGGCCGTGGCCAGCGTCGTACCGATCCCTGAGGAGACGGGGGAGGAGGCGAGGCCCAGCTCGCGCATGGAGGTGCGCAGGGCCGCTTGGTGGGCGGCGTCGGCGGGTGCCGTCCAGACGCGGGCCCCGGGGGACGGGACCGGCTCGGGTGGGGCGATCTTGGACAGGAGGGCCTTGAGGCCGTCGATGCGCTCCTCGTCCTCGTGGAGGACGTAGGAGAGGTACGGCTCCGAGGTCGGGTCGGCGATCGTGTAGACGGCGCACCAGGTGGCCAGGGTGGGGACCGTCATCTGGGCCATCAGGGCCAGGGTCTGGTCGCGGTCCAGGGTGCCGGCGAGCAGGTCGGAGGCCTCGACGAGGAAGCTGAGGGAGCCGCGGCGGAGGCGTTCGAGCTCGCCGAGGCGGGCGGACTCGACGGCCAGGGCGATGCGGTCGGCGGCGAACTGGAGACGGAGGGCCTCCTCGTTGGAGTACCGGCCCGCGGCTTCGGCGGCGACGCCGAGGGAGCCGGTGAGGCGGCCCTCGACCTTGAGGGGGACGGTGACCACGGAGCGCATGCCGGTGCCGTTGAGGAGCGGGACGGAGCCGGGGACGGCGGAGAGGTCCTCGTGGACGGCGGGCATGCGGGCGGAGGAGTAGCGGCCGGTGCCGGCGGCCTCCACGGGGACGCGGGCGAAGCGCTGGCGGGCTGAGGGGAGGCCGGTGGTCGCCCGTACCTCCAGCTCGGTCTCGTCGTCGGTGGCGAGCAGGAGGAAGGCGGCGTCGCCGTCCAGCATGTCGCGGGCGCGCTCGACGGTGCGCTGGAGGAGGCCGTCGAGGTCGTCGGGGGCGGGGGAGCCGATGAAGACCTCGAAGGGGTCGGTGGTGCGGCTCTCGTTGCTGGAGTCCACGGGGGTGCGGGGCGGGGACTGGAGCACGGCTCGTTCGTAGTCCCGTACCAGGAGGCAGACCGTGGACGGCTCGCCTTGGGTGTCGCGGACGCGCAGGTGGGAGGCGTAGACGGGGATGACCCGGCCGTCGGTGCCGCGGATGCCGTAGCTGCCCTCCCAGCGGGAGAGGCGGAGGGCCTCGGCGATGCCGGTGCCGATGCCGGGAGTGTGCGGCCAGGCGGCGAAGTCGCCCAGCGGCTTGCCGAGGACCTGGTCGGCCGCGTATCCGAAGAGGTGCTCGGCGTCCTCGTTCCATGCGGTGATGGCGCCGCTGCGGTCGATCTGGGCGACGGCGACCCGGACCCGGTCGTCGGCGACGGGGAGGAGGTCGGTCGGCAGGACGGGGCCGGCGGAGCGGGTGCCGACCGGGCGCTCAGGAAGATCGAGCTGGAACCAGACGTGTTTGCGGGTGGGGGAGTACTCCACCCCCCAGCGGGAGGCCAGGGCGGCGCACAGGAGCAGTCCGCGGCCGTTCTCGCTGTCCGGATTGCTCAGGGACCGGCTGGTGCCCTGGAGGGGGACCTCGCGCTCCGGGTAGCGGTCGGCGACCTCGATGCGTACGCCGTTCTCCGTGCGCAGGCACAGGACGTCGGCGGCCGTGCCGGCGTGGATGACGGCGTTCGTCACGAGTTCGCTGGTCAGGACCACGGCGTCGTCGACGACGTCGGTGTACCCCCAGCCTTGGAGGGTGTCCCGGACGAAGGCCCGGGCGGTCGCCACGGACCGTCCCACGGGTTCGAAGGTGGCGGCCGCCCGAGCGGTGATCACAGAACTCCTCGTACACGTCTCGACGCCCGGCTCTGCCATGATCGGCCCTGCCCCTCCCCGGTGCCCGGTGGTCGTACAGCGTCGCGCCGCCCCTGCCGGGCGGACCGGGGCGGTTGGACAGCCGGATGCCAGGTTACTTACCTTCGCTGTCCGGGCGGATGGTGGTCACCGCTGTTTCCGTCCCCCGAGGACGGGGACGTTATGCGAAGCTGCCGAACTGTTATGGCCTGGTTCTGTCGTGGTGAAACACTGGGAAGGCTTCCCGCGGCAGTGGGAAGCGGCAATGCCCGAGCAGTACGGTCAACCCCTTCGGGAGGGACACGGTGGAGTCTGGCGTGACGGCGCGGGGCGGTAGCACGCGCGCGAAGGGCGGACGGCCCCGGAGTGGTGGGACCGTCGAGGTGGACGCCGCTGCCCTGGACCGGCTGCTGGCGGCCCTGGTGTCGATGCGGGACGGTAATTTCCGCAGGCGGCTGACCGTGACCGGTGACGGGGTGATGGCGGAGATCGCCGCCGTCTTCAACGAGGTCGCCGATCGGAAGCTGCATCTGACCGGGGAGCTGTCCCGGGTCCGGCGGATGGTCGGGCGGGAGGGCAAGCTGTCCGAGCGGCTGGAGGTCGGGGCCAGCGAGGGCGCGTGGGCGCAGGCCATCGAGGCCGCGAACGCGCTGGTGGACGACATGACCCGGCCGGTCTCCGAGGTCGGTCGGGTGCTGTCAGCGGTTGCGGAGGGTGACCTCGACCAGCGGATGGAGTTGCGTTCGGAGGGTGCGGACGGGTCGGCGCGGCCGCTGCGGGGGGAGTTCCTCAAGGTCGCCCGTACGGTGAACAACCTGGTCGACCAGTTGTCCGCGTTCACCGACGAGGTGACGCGGGTGGCGCTGGAGGTCGGTACCGAGGGCAAGCTGGGTGGCCAGGCGCAGGTGCGCGGTATGTCGGGTTCGTGGAAGGACCTGACCGACTCGGTCAACACCATGGCGTACCGGCTGACCGCTCAGGTGCGGGACATCGCCCTCGTGACGACGGCGGTCGCCAAGGGTGATCTGTCGCGGAAGGTCACCGTCCATGTGGCCGGTGAGATGCTCCAGCTGAAGAACACCGTCAACACGATGGTGGACCAGCTGTCGTCGTTCTCCTCCGAGGTCACGCGGGTGGCGCGTGAGGTGGGTACGGAGGGTGAGCTGGGCGGCCAGGCCGAGGTGCCGGGCGTGGCCGGTGTGTGGAAGGACCTGACCGACTCCGTCAACACGATGGCGGGGAACCTCACCTCCCAGGTGCGCGGTATCGCCGAGGTGACGACGGCCGTCGCGAACGGCGACCTGTCGCAGAAGGTGACCGTGAGCGCACGGGGCGAGGTCGCGCAGCTGGCGGACACGATCAACCAGATGACCGAGACGCTGCGTACGTTCGCCGACGAGGTGACGCGGGTGGCGAGCGAGGTCGGCGCCGAGGGGCTGCTGGGCGGTCAGGCGCAGGTGCCGGGTGCGGCGGGGACGTGGAAGGACCTGACCGACTCGGTCAACACGGTCTTCCGGAACCTGACCACCCAGGTGCGGGACATCGCGCAGGTGACGACGGCGGTCGCGAACGGTGACCTGTCGCAGAAGGTCACCGTCGATGTCGCGGGTGAAATGCTGGAGTTGAAGAACACCGTCAACACGATGGTGGACCAGCTCTCGGCATTCGGTTCCGAAGTGACCCGTGTGGCGCGGGAGGTGGGCGTCGAGGGCCGGCTGGGCGGTCAGGCCGAGGTGCCGGGTGCGGCGGGGACGTGGAAGGACCTCACCGACTCGGTGAACACGGCGTTCCGCAACCTCACCGGCCAGGTGCGGGACATCGCGCAGGTGACGACGGCGGTCGCGAACGGTGACCTGTCGCAGAAGGTCACCGTCGATGTGGCCGGTGAGATGCTGGAGTTGAAGAACACCGTCAACACGATGGTGGCGCAGCTGTCGTCGTTCGCCGATCAGGTGACGCGGATGGCGCGGGACGTGGGTACGGAGGGGCGGCTCGGTGGTCAGGCGCGCGTACCGGGGGTCTCCGGTACGTGGAAGGAGCTGACCGACTCCGTCAACTTCATGGCCGGCAACCTGACCTCGCAGGTGCGTCAGATCGCGCAGGTGACGACGGCCGTGGCGCGGGGTGACCTGTCGCAGAAGATCGACGTGGACGCGCGGGGCGAGATCCTGGAGCTGAAGAACACCATCAACACGATGGTCGACCAGCTCTCCGCGTTCGCGGAGCAGGTGACCCGGGTGGCCCGCGAGGTGGGTACGGACGGGCGGCTCGGCGGACAGGCGCAGGTGCCGGGTGTCGCCGGTGTGTGGCGCGACCTGACGGACTCGGTGAACGGCATGGCCGGGAACCTCACCGCCCAGGTGCGGAACATCGCGCAGGTCGCCACCGCCGTGGCGCGCGGTGACCTGTCGCAGAAGATCGACGTGGACGCGCGGGGCGAGATCCTGGAGCTGAAGAACACCCTCAACACGATGGTCGACCAGCTCTCCAACTTCGCGGAGCAGGTGACCCGGGTGGCCCGCGAGGTGGGTACCGAGGGCATCCTGGGCGGTCAGGCGGAGGTGCAGGGCGTCTCCGGCACCTGGAAGGACCTGACCCAGTCCGTCAACTCGATGGCGAACAACCTCACCTCCCAGGTGCGCAACATCGCCGAGGTGACCACGGCCGTCGCGAAGGGCGACCTGTCCAAGAAGATCACCGTCGACGCCCGGGGCGAGATCCTGGACCTGGTGACCACCGTCAACACGATGGTCGACCAGCTGTCGAACTTCGCCGACGAGGTGACGCGCGTCGCCCGTGAGGTGGGTACGGAGGGCATCCTCGGCGGTCAGGCCCGGGTGCGGGGCGTCACCGGCATCTGGAAGGACCTGAGCGACAACGTCAACGTGATGGCCAACAACCTGACCTCGCAGGTGCGGAACATTTCCCGGGTGTCGTCGGCCGTCGCCAACGGCGATCTGACCAAGAAGGTGACGGTCGAGGCGCGCGGCGAGGTCGCCGAGCTGGCCGACACGGTCAACACGATGGTGACGACGCTGTCCTCGTTCGCCGACGAGGTGACGCGAGTGGCGCGCGAGGTGGGTACGGAGGGGGAACTGGGCGGTCAGGCCCGGGTGCCCGGTGTCTCCGGTACGTGGAAGGACCTGACCGAGTCGGTGAACTCGATGGCGTCCAACCTGACCGGTCAGGTGCGGCAGATCGCCACGGTCACCACCGCCATCGCCAAGGGTGATCTCACCAAGAAGATCGACATCGATGCCCGTGGTGAGATCCAGGAGCTGAAGAACACCATCAACACGATGGTCGACCAGCTGTCGTCCTTCGCGGAGGAGGTCACCCGGGTCGCCCGCGAGGTGGGCACGGAGGGCATCCTCGGCGGCCAGGCCCGCGTACGGGACGTGGACGGCACCTGGCGCGACCTGACGGAGTCGGTGAACGAGATGGCCGGGAACCTCACCCGGCAGGTGCGCGCCATCGCGGCCGTCGCCACGGCGGTCACCCGCGGCGACCTCAACCTCAAGATCGATGTCGACGCGGCGGGCGAGATCCAGGTCCTTCAGGACAACATCAACACGATGATCGCCAACCTGCGTGACACCACCCTCGCCAACGAGGAGCAGGACTGGCTCAAGGGCAATCTGGCCCGGATCTCCGGTCTGATGCAGGGCCGGCGCGACCTCGACGACGTGGCCTCGCTGATCATGAGCGAGCTGACCCCGGTCGTCTCGGCGCAGCACGGCGCGTTCTTCCTGGCGATGCCGACGGGTGCCGGCGGCGAGATCGGGGCGGACGAGGTCGGCTCGTACGAGCTGGTCATGCGCGGCAGCTACGGCTACTCGTCCGGGGCGATGCCCACCTCCTTCCGGCCCGGCGAGACGCTGATCGGTACGGCGGCCGAGGAGAAGCGGACCATCCAGGTCAATGTGCCGCCGGGCTACCTGAAGATCTCCTCCGGGCTCGGTGAGGCGGCCCCGGCGCATGTGATCGTGCTGCCGGTGCTGTTCGAGGGGAAGGTCCTCGGGGTGATCGAGCTGGCGTCGTTCCAGCCCTTCACCCAGATCCAGCGCGATTTCCTCAACCAGATCGCCGAGATGATCGCGACGAGCGTCAACACCATCAGCGTCAACACCAAGACCGAGGTGCTGCTGAAGCAGTCGCAGGAGCTCACCGAGCAGCTGCGGGAGCGGTCGGCCGAACTGGAGAGCCGCCAGAAGGCGCTCCAGGACTCCAACGCCGAGCTGGAGGAGAAGGCCGAGCTGCTGGCGCAGCAGAACCGCGACATCGAGGTGAAGAACACCGAGATCGAAGAGGCGCGGCAGGTGCTGGAGGAGCGGGCCGAGCAGCTCGCCGTCTCCATGCGCTACAAGTCCGAGTTCCTGGCGAACATGTCGCACGAGCTGCGTACGCCGCTGAACTCGCTGCTCATCCTGGCGAAGCTGCTGGCGGACAACGCGGACGGGAACCTGTCGCCCAAGCAGGTCGAGTTCGCCGAGACGATCCACGGAGCGGGCTCGGACCTGCTCCAGCTGATCAACGACATCCTGGACCTGTCGAAGGTCGAGGCGGGCAAGATGGATGTCAGCCCGACCCGGATCGCGCTGGTGCAGCTCGTCGACTACGTGGAGGCGACCTTCCGGCCGCTGACCGCGGAGAAGGGGCTCGACTTCTCGGTACGGGTCTCCCCGGAGCTTCCCGCCACGCTGCACACCGACGAGCAGCGGCTGCTCCAGGTGCTGCGGAACCTGTTGTCGAACGCGGTGAAGTTCACCGACAGCGGGGCGGTCGAGCTGGTGATCCGGCCGGCCAAGGCGGACGTGCCGCAGTCGATCCGCGAACAGCTGCTGGAGGCCGGTTCGCTGCGTGACCCGGAGGGTGACCTGATCGCCTTCTCGGTGACGGACACCGGGATCGGGATCGCCGCCAGCAAGATGCGGGTGATCTTCGAGGCGTTCAAGCAGGCGGACGGTACGACCAGCCGCAAGTACGGCGGTACGGGCCTGGGGCTGTCGATCAGCCGGGAGATCGCCCGCCTGCTGGGCGGCGAGATCCACGCGGCGAGCGAGCCGGGCCGCGGCTCCACCTTCACGCTGTACCTGCCGCTGCACCCGAGCGAGCTGCCGCCGCAGGGCTACGGGCACGGGCCCGGCGCGGAGCTCCACCCGGGCGCCGAGGAGGGGGCGCTGGACGTGCACGGGCTGCCCGCCTCGGGTCCCGGTCCGGAGCGCTCGGAGCGGCGCTCGGGCGCCGGGGCCCTGTTCCGGCACCGCCGGAGGGCGGCGCTGGGCGCGGCGGACCAGCGGACCGCGCTGCCGGGTCACCCCGTCCAGCCGGGTCAGGCGGGTCAGGCGGGTCAGGCGGGTCAGGCGGGTCAGGCGGGTCAGGCGGGTCAGCCCGCCGGAGCCATGGGGACTTCCGGGGCGGCGGGTGGCGCCGGGGCGTCAGGGGCTGCTGGGGCCTCGGGTGGCTCCGGGGCGTCGGACGCGTGGGCGGCGGCCGGGCAGGAGGCGAGCGAGCCGAGGCGCAGTTTCGAGTTCCACGGCGAGAAGGTGCTGATCGTCGACGACGACATCCGCAATGTCTTCGCGCTCACCAGCGTGCTGGAGCAGCACGGGCTGTCGGTGCTGTACGCGGAGAACGGCCGTGAGGGCATCGAAGTCCTGGAGCAGCACGACGATGTGACGGTCGTACTGATGGACATCATGATGCCCGAGATGGACGGCTATGCGACGACGACGGCGATCCGCCGGATGCCGCAGTTCGCCGGTCTGCCGATCATCGCGCTCACCGCGAAGGCGATGAAGGGCGACCGGGAGAAGGCGATCGAGTCGGGCGCTTCCGATTACGTTACGAAGCCGGTGGATCCGGATCATCTGCTCTCGGTGATGGAGCAGTGGATGAGCGGAGAGTGAGCGGAAAAGGGTGGAAACCTGACGAGTTGCTGACTGACTGTGGTCGAAAGCGTGTGAGAGGGCGGTATTCGGGGAACCTTCTGGTCGCCCACCGCGTTTCTGCTACGTGCACAGTGACATCGCGGTGACAGGGTGTGGTGACAGGCGGGGTGCGGCTACCATGACCGGCACAAGGACGGACGGCGCAAGGGAGTCGTCCCCTGGGGCGGCGCCCGGCCAACTGCCGGGGCGAGGAGGACGGGCCATGGTGCAGAAGGCCAAGATCCTCCTGGTCGATGACCGACCGGAGAATCTGCTGGCGCTGGAGGCCATCCTCTCTGCGCTCGATCAGACGCTGGTGCGGGCATCGTCAGGGGAGGAAGCACTCAAAGCGCTGCTGACGGACGACTTCGCGGTCATTCTGCTGGACGTCCAGATGCCAGGTATGGACGGTTTCGAGACCGCCGCGCACATCAAACGTCGGGAACGGACACGGGACATCCCGATCATCTTCCTGACGGCGATCAACCACGGTCCGCACCACACCTTCCGGGGGTACGCGGCCGGGGCCGTCGACTACATCTCCAAGCCCTTCGACCCCTGGGTGCTGCGCGCCAAGGTCTCGGTCTTCGTCGAGCTGTACATGAAGAACTGTCAGCTGCGCGAGCAGGCCGCGCTGCTACGGCTCCAACTCGAGGGTGGCGGCCAGGGCGGAGCCGTCAAGGAGTCCGCAGGTCTCCTGGCGGAACTCTCCGCGCGCCTCGCGGCAGTTGAGGAGCAGGCGGAGGCGCTGTCCAAGCAGCTCGACGACGACTCGGCGGACGCCGCGGCCGTCGCCACCGCCGCGCACCTGGAGCGCAAGCTCACCGGGCTGCGCAGGGCGCTGGACGCCCTCGAACCGGGCGCGGGCGGCGGCGGCTCGCACACGCTCCCGGCGCAGAACTGACCGTTAGCCACGGGAAAGGTGGCACGGGCAGCCTGTCGGTTGAGCGGGCGTCAGCTCCGCGCCCTTTCCTGGACGACACGAACGGGTGAAGCGGTGGGCACACGTGTCCACCGCGCCCCACACCGGTAACCTCACCACCATGGCCTCACGTACGTCCGGCAAGGGTTCCCAGGGCACGGCGGGCACCGCGAAGCCGCGCGCCGGCCGTACAACTGGCGCTGCGAACGCGGCAAAGGCCGCCGCGGGGAAGCCTCCCGTGAAGAAGACCGTGCCCGTGAAGGCGGCGAAGCCCGCCGCCAGGGGCGCGAAGAAGGCGCCCGCCAGGAGGGCGCCCGCGAAGAAGGCCGCGCCCAAAGCGGCACCGTCGCCGACCGCCGGCGTCTACCGGCTGGTGCGCGCGCTGTGGCTGGGCCTCGCGCACGCGGTCGGCGCCATGTTCCGGGGCATAGGGCGCGGCGCCAAGGGTCTCGACCCGGCGCACCGCAAGGACGGTCTCGCCCTGCTGCTGCTCGGCGTCGCCCTGATCGTGGCCGCCGGCACCTGGGCCAACCTCAAGGGTCCGGTCGGCGACCTGGTCGAGATGCTCGTGACCGGTGCCTTTGGCCGGCTCGACCTGCTCGTCCCGCTCCTCATCGGCGCGATCGCCATCCGGCTGATCCTCCACCCCGAGAAGCCCGAGGCCAACGGGCGGATCGTCATCGGGCTGTCCGCGCTCGTCATCGGCGTACTCGGCCAGGTCCACATCGCGTGCGGCTCGCCCGGGCGGGACCTGGGCAGCGAGGCGGTGCGGGACGCGGGCGGCCTGATCGGCTGGAGCGCCTCCAAGCCGCTGATCTTCATGATGGGCGAGGTGCTCGCCGTACCGATGCTGGTGCTGCTCACCGTCTTCGGGCTCCTCGTCGTGACGGCCACGCCCGTCAACGCCATCCCGCAGCGGCTGAGGGCGCTCGGCGTGCGGCTGGGCCTCGTCGAGCCCGGCGTACGGGACCTGGGCGAGGACGACGAGAGGTACGACGACCAGTGGCGCGAGGCACTGCCCGCCCGGTCGCGGCGGGCCGGTGCGCAGCCCCGCGTGTACGACCCCGAGGACGCCGAGGAAGAGGCCCTCACCCGCCGCAGGCGGCCCCGGAAGGCCGCTGCCGCCCCCGCCGCTCCGGACTTCGACCGGCCCATGGATGCCGTGGACGTCGCCGCGGCCGCGGCAGCGTCGCTGGACGGTGCCGTGCTGAACGGCATGCCGCCCTCGCCGCTGGTCGCCGACCTGACGCGGGACGTGACCGGCGACCGCGAGCAGGACGTGCAGAAGGCGCGGGGCGGCCGGGGCGGCCGTCCGGCCCGGGGCGGTGACGCCGGCTCCGTACCGTCCGCGCGGGAGGCGGAGACGCCCGGCGGTCTCGTCCCCGACCTCACCAAGCCCGCTCCCGTGCGCGACGAGCCCGAGGGCTTGCCGGCGCGTGCCGAGCAGCTCCAGCTCGCCGGGGACATCACGTACGCCCTCCCGTCGCTGAACCTGCTGGAGCGCGGCGGCCCCGGCAAGACGCGCAGCGCGGCCAACGACGCCATCGTCGCGTCGCTGACGACCGTCTTCTCCGAGTTCAAGGTCGACGCGGCCGTCACGGGCTTCACGCGCGGCCCGACGGTCACCCGGTACGAGGTGGAGCTCGGCCCGGCCGTGAAGGTCGAGCGGATCACGGCGCTGACCAAGAACATCGCGTACGCCGTCGCCAGCCCCGACGTACGGATCATCTCGCCGATCCCGGGCAAGTCCGCCGTCGGAATCGAGATTCCGAACACCGACCGCGAGATGGTCAACCTCGGCGACGTGCTGCGCCTCGCGGACGCCGCCGAGGACGACCACCCGATGCTGGTCGCGCTCGGCAAGGACGTCGAGGGCGGCTATGTGATGGCCAACCTGGCGAAGATGCCGCACGTCCTCGTCGCCGGTGCCACCGGCTCCGGCAAGTCGTCGTGCATCAACTGCCTGATCACCTCGGTGATGATAAGGGCGACCCCCGAGGACGTACGGATGGTGCTGGTCGACCCCAAGCGGGTCGAGCTGACCGCGTACGAGGGCATCCCGCACCTGATCACGCCGATCATCACCAACCCCAAACGGGCCGCCGAGGCACTCCAGTGGGTGGTGCGGGAGATGGACCTGCGCTACGACGATCTCGCGGCGTACGGGTACCGGCACATCGACGACTTCAACGCCGCCGTACGGGCCGGGAAGGTCAAGCCGCCGGAGGGCAGCGAACGCGAGCTCCAGCCGTATCCGTATCTGCTGGTCATCGTGGACGAGCTGGCCGACCTGATGATGGTCGCGCCGAGGGACGTCGAGGACGCGATCGTCCGCATCACCCAGCTGGCCCGGGCCGCCGGCATCCACCTGGTGCTCGCCACCCAGCGGCCGTCGGTCGACGTCGTCACCGGCCTGATCAAGGCGAACGTCCCCTCCCGGCTCGCCTTCGCCACCTCGTCGCTCGCCGACAGCCGGGTCATCCTGGACCAGCCCGGCGCCGAGAAGCTCATCGGCAAGGGTGATGGCCTTTTCCTGCCCATGGGGGCCAACAAGCCCATCCGTATGCAGGGCGCCTTCGTCACCGAGGAAGAGGTCCAGGCGGTCGTACGGCACTGCAAGGACCAGATGGCGCCGGTCTTCCGGGACGACGTCACGGTCGGTACGAAGCAGAAGAAGGAGATCGACGAGGACATCGGCGACGACCTGGACCTGCTGTGCCAGGCCGCCGAGCTGGTCGTCACCACACAGTTCGGCTCGACGTCGATGCTCCAGCGCAAGCTGCGCGTGGGCTTCGCCAAGGCGGGCCGTCTGATGGACCTGATGGAGTCGCGGAACATCGTCGGGCCCAGCGAGGGGTCCAAGGCGCGGGACGTCCTGGTCAAACCGGATGAGCTGGATGGAGTACTCGCCGTCATCCGTGGGGAGTCGGAGTCGTAGGACTCTCGCTCGTTAGGAAACCGTGAGCAACCGTTTCCCCCTCTCGTACGTCAAGTTGGAGGGAGAGACGGAAAATAGATGTCCGTCCCCAGGACGCGCTGCCATTCCGATGGCGTACAAAGTGCGTCCGCCCGGTTGCCCCACCCTTTCGTACCACCCATAGACTGAACCTCCAGCAGGTGGTTACACGCTCGAAAGGCGCCCTCGTGTCCATCGGCAACTCCCCCGAAGACGACCGGCCTTCGAACCTCGACGCCCCGGATGTCCAGGATGTCCAGGACGCTCCCGAGGACGACCGGCCCTCGATCGGCCGTGCGCTCCAGCAGGCACGCATCGCCGCCGGCCTCACGGTCGAGGAGGTCAGCACCTCCACGCGCGTCCGCATCCCGATCGTCCACGCGATCGAGGAGGACGACTTCTCGCGATGCGGCGGCGACGTGTACGCCCGTGGCCATATCCGTACGCTCGCGCGTGCGGTCGGTCTGGATCCCGCAGCCCTGGTCGAGCAGTACGACGCCGAGCACGGTGGCCGCCCGGCACCGACGCCCGCCGCACCGCTGTTCGAGGCCGAACGCATCCGCCCCGAGCGCCGGCGGCCCAACTGGACCGCCGCCATGGTCGCCGCGATCGTCGCGGTGATCGGCTTCGTCGGCTTCACCCTGTTCAACGGTGAGGGCGGCGGCTCCCGGAGCAACAACGTCGCCGAGGGCCCGGCCCCGGCACAGAAGCCCACCAGCAAGCCGAAGCCTCCCAAGGTGGTCGCCCCGCCGCCCGCGCCGTCGGAGAGCGCCATCGCCGCCGCCCCCAAGGACAAGGTGACGGTCAGGCTCACCGCGACCGACGACAAGAGCTGGATTTCGGCCAAGGCGCGCAACGGCAAGCTGCTCTACGACGGGCTGCTGCTGAAGGGCGACACCAAGACGTTCCAGGACGACGAGCGGCTGGACCTCATCCTGGGCAACGCCGGAGCGATCGAGATCTTCGTGAACGGCAAGAAGGTCGAGGACGAGTTCGAGACCGGCCAGGTCGAGCGCCTGACGTACACGAAGGGCGACCCGCAGGTCGGCTGACGGGCGTGGGGGGCGCCGGGGCGGCATGGGCGGGCGGGGCGCGGTGGCCCTGGGGTTCGGTTCGTCTCCGGGCGCGGGCGTTGGGTCCCGGTTCGTTTCCGGGGCGGGCGCCTGGCTCGGTTCGCTTGCTGGTGCTGGTGCTGGTGCTGGTGCTGGTGCTGGTGCTGGTGCTGGTGCGGATCGGGCGGCGCGTCCCGGGCTGCGGGGCCGGGTGGGGGCGCTGGGCCGATCGGCCGGGGTGCCCGGACGGGCTGCGGGCCGCTGGGCCGGTCCGTACGGGGGCCGGTTCGCGCGAGGCCCGGTGGGGCGGTCGGCGGCGCGTCCCGGCGCGACGGCTCCGGCCGCGGGTGAGCGGGGGCGGTCCACCGGGACGGGTGGTTTCCGGAGGCAGGCACCGGGGGGCGGGCGCGGGGCGCTCGGGCCCGTGACCCCTGAGCGGTGGGGGTGTCGCTGGGACGAAGTAGTCTTGAGTCCATGCCCGAACGCCGTACCGTCGCCCTTGTCACTCTTGGCTGCGCCCGTAACGAGGTGGACTCGGAGGAGCTCGCAGGCCGCTTGGCAGCGGACGGCTGGGAGCTCGTCGAGGAAGCCGCCGACGCGGATGTCGCGGTCGTCAACACCTGTGGCTTCGTCGAGGCCGCCAAGAAGGACTCCGTCGACGCCCTGCTCGAAGCCAACGATCTCAAGGATCACGGCAGGACCCAGGCCGTCGTGGCCGTGGGCTGCATGGCCGAGCGGTACGGCAAGGAGCTCGCCGACGCGCTGCCCGAGGCCGACGGTGTGCTGGGCTTCGACGACTACGCCGACATCTCCAGCCGCCTCCAGACCATCCTGAGCGGCGGAAGCGTGGAGGCCCACACCCCGCGCGACCGGCGCAAGCTGCTGCCGCTCAGCCCCGTGCAGCGGCAGGAGGCCGCCGCCGAGGTCGCCCTGCCCGGGCACTCCCAGGAGCCCGCTCCCGCCCCGGAGGACCTGCCCGAGGGCGTGGCCCCGGCCTCCGGGCCGCGCGCCCCGCTGCGCCGCCGGCTCGACACCAGCCCGGTCGCCTCGGTGAAGCTGGCCTCCGGCTGCGACCGCCGCTGCTCGTTCTGCGCCATCCCGTCCTTCCGGGGCTCCTTCGTCTCCCGGCGGCCGTCCGACGTCCTGGGGGAAACCCGCTGGCTGGCGGAGCAGGGGGTGAAGGAGATCATGCTGGTCTCCGAGAACAACACCTCGTACGGCAAGGACCTCGGCGACATCCGCCTCCTGGAGACGCTGCTGCCGGAGCTGGCGGCGGTCGACGGGATCGAGCGCGTCCGCGTGAGCTACCTGCAGCCCGCCGAGATGCGCCCCGGACTCATCGACGTACTGACGTCGACGGAGAAGGTCGCGCCGTACTTCGACCTGTCCTTCCAGCACTCCGCTCCCGACGTGCTGCGCTCGATGCGGCGCTTCGGTGACACCGACCGGTTCCTGGAGCTGCTGGACACCATCCGCGGCAAGGCCCCGCAGGCGGGTGTGCGGTCCAACTTCATCGTCGGGTTCCCCGGCGAGAGCGAGGAGGACTTCGCGGAGCTGGAACGCTTCATCACGCATGCCCGGCTCGATGCCATCGGCGTGTTCGGGTACTCGGACGAGGACGGCACAGAGGCCGCCACGTACGAGAACAAGCTCGACCAGGAGGTCGTCGACGAGCGGCTCGCCCACCTGTCGCGGCTCGCGGAGGAGCTGACCGCCCAGCGCGCGGAGGAGCGGCTCGGCGAGACCCTGGAGGTACTGGTCGAGTCGGTGGACGAGACGCCGGACGGGGACGGCGCCGTCGGCCGCGCCGCGCACCAGGCGCCCGAGACGGACGGCCAGGTGGTCTTCACGACGGCCGAGGGCCTGGTGCCCGGCCGTATGGTCACGGCCAAGGTCGTCGCCACGGAGGGCGTCGACCTGGTGGCGGAATGCCTTGAGGGGGCGGGCAGATGACCGGAGCCCCGGCATCCGCTGCGGGCGGTACGGGTAGGCCCGCGCCCGGCGGCAAGCTGGGCGCCGCGGCCGTCAATCAGGCCAGCCTGTGGAACATCGCCAACATCCTCACCATGGTGCGGCTGGTCCTGGTGCCGGGCTTCGTGGTGCTCATGCTCCAGGACGGTGGCTACGATCCGGCCTGGCGCGCCTGGGCGTGGGCGGCGTTCGCCGTCGCCATGATCACGGATATCTTCGACGGGCACCTGGCCCGGGCGTACAACCTGGTCACGGACTTCGGGAAGATCGCCGACCCGATCGCGGACAAGGCGATCATGGCGGCCGGGCTGATCTGTCTGTCGGCGCTCGGAGACCTGCCCTGGTGGGTGACCGGAGTGATCCTCTTCCGTGAGCTGGGCATCACGCTGATGCGGTTCTGGGTGATCCGGCACGGAGTCATTCCGGCCAGTCGTGGCGGCAAGATGAAGACGCTGGCCCAAGGGACGGCGGTCGGGATGTATGTTCTGGCGCTGACCGGTCCGCTGGCGACACTCCGCTTCTGGGTGATGGCGGTGGCCGTCGTGCTGACGGTCGTGACCGGGCTCGACTACGTGCGACAGGCGGTGGTCCTGCGACGTCAGGGAATCGCCGCGGAGCGTGCGGAACGGGCGCGGCAGCGCTCCGGGACGGAGCCGGGACGATGAATGCGGCAGCGCGCGCTCTGACTCTCCTTGCGGAGAGTAATCAGACGGTCGCTGTCGCGGAGTCGCTCACCGGTGGCCTGGTGGCGGCGGAGCTGACCTCCGTGCCCGGTGCCTCGAAGACCTTCCGCGGCTCGGTCACGGCGTACGCGACCGCGCTGAAGCAGGATCTGCTCGGCGTCGACGCGGCCCTGCTCGCCCGGCGCGGAGCCGTCGACCCGGAGGTCGCGCTGCAGATGGCGGTGGGTGTACGGGCCCGGCTGGGGGCCGGATGGGGGATCGCGACGACCGGTGTCGCGGGTCCCGAACCGCAGGACGGCCAGCCCGTGGGCACGGTGTACGTGGCGGTCTGCGGGCCGCTCGGCGGGCCCCTCGGTGCGGAGAAAGTGACCGCACTGCGATTGAACGGCGACCGTGCGGAAATCCGTAAAGAGAGTGTACGGAGCGTGCTGGATCTGCTCGTGGGCGAACTCTCGGAGAATGCGCGGGCACAGGATACGGAACAGAACGGGGGGAACTGATGTTTGCAGCCCTGAGTGAACACGTCATCGCTCCCCGCACGGCCGCAGCGCGAGGCGGTACGGTGGGGCGTGAAGGATGCGGCTACACGGTCCGAGGAGGGAGCCACCGATGATTCTGCTCCGTCGCCTGTTGGGTGACGTGCTGCGTCGGCAGCGCCAGCGCCAGGGCCGTACTCTGCGCGAAGTCTCCTCGTCCGCCCGAGTTTCGCTCGGCTATCTCTCCGAGGTGGAGCGGGGGCAGAAGGAGGCTTCCTCCGAACTGCTCTCCGCGATCTGCGACGCGCTTGACGTACGGATGTCCGAGCTCATGCGAGAGGTGAGCGACGAGCTCTCGCTGGCTGAGCTGGCCGAATCGGCAGCGGCGAGTGAGCCGGTGTCGGCACCAGTACGCCCGATGCTCAATTCTGTGTCCGTGACGTCGGTGGCGGGTGTGCCGACGGAGCGGGTGACCATCAAGGCGCCCGCGGAGGCGGTGGACGTCGTCGCCGCCTGAGTGCTCTCGCGTTTGGGAGCTTACGTTTTGAGCTGAGCCCCGGTCGGGTACCCGAATGGCCGACCGGGGCTTTCGTTTACCCCGAATGCCCGTTTTAGGTCGTATGTGTAATGGTGGTCGGGCGTGCGCTCCCGCCGCGCGCCGGGAAACGGAGGATTCGGAATGTCAGTCGTGAAGAGCCCGCTGTCCGACGCCGACCTGAAGGTGGTCGGCGAAGCCCTGCAGGGCGCACTCATCGACGCGGTGGACCTGTCCCTCGTGGCGAAGCAGGTGCACTGGAACGTGGTCGGACCGCGCTTCCGCTCCATCCACCTGCAGCTCGACGAGGTCGTGGCCACCGCCCGCCAGCACTCCGATGTCATGGCGGAACGCGCGTCGGCGCTCGGTGTCACCCCGGACGGCCGGGCCACGACGGTCGCGTCCAGCACGGCGATCAAGAACGTGCCGACGGGCTGGATCAAGGACGATGAAGCGGTCAGGATCCTGGTCGACGCGCTGGTGATCGTGATCGGCCGGATGCGTGAGCGGATCGAGGCGACCGACAAGCCCGACCCGGTGACGCAGGACCTGCTGATCGCGCTGACCGCGGACCTCGAAAAGCACGCCTGGATGTTCCAGGCGGAGAGCCGCCAGGCGGACAACCCGTAACGTCACCGGGCGCTGGGATGGTCAGGTCGGGAGGGTGTGCCGAAGCGCGTGCGCTGGAGGCGCGCATCGGTACGCCCTCCCGCCATGTGATCGGGCCGGTCTAGCGTCGACCGGAGGAGGCGGCCATGGTACGGCGACGGGTTGCGCTGCCGGCGCTCACGCTGGTGCTGGGCGCGCTGTGGTGGTGGGCGGTGCTCAGACTGGCGCTGGTGCCCGGTCAGGTGGGGCTGGTCGAGGGGACCGTGGTGGCGGGAGGCTGGGGGCTCAGCCTGCTCCCGGTGCATGTGACCTCGGCCCGCACGGTGTCCGTGACCCGTACACCGTCCCCTCCTGTCGCTGTGCGCCTCACCAGGGCATGGCTACGCCGCCGTTCGGGCGGAGTATCTGACCGGTCGTGATGGACGAGGGTCTCGTGCAGGCCGCTCCCGTTACGGCCCGCGCAGTGGACGACGGCGCCCGCCTCCGCGAGCAGGGTGGCGGTGGCGCGCTGATGCCGCTTGCGGCTCGGATGACGAACGCGGCGCGGCCGGTACGGTCGTACGGCGGGAGGGCCATGCCGGGACCGTACGGCTGAGCTGACGGGCCGTCAATGAGTGGGGGCGGGGCCGGACTGGCAGCCCGGGCACCAGTAGGAGATGCGTTCCCTTCCGGTTTCCTCCTTGCGGCGGATGGCGGTGCCGCAGCGGTAGCAGGGCTGGTTCTTGCGGCCGTAGACGTAGAGCTTCCGGTCGGGGCGGTCGGTGCTGAGAATCGTCCGGCGGTCGAAGCGCTCCTTGTTCGCCTCCAGGAGCCGGTGGGCGGTGGCGATCAGCCGTTCGGGCACCCCGGGGTGGAGGCCGCCGACCGGAAGCCAGGGCGTGACCTTGGCCATGAAGGCGAGCTCGCACTTGTAGACGTTGCCGATGCCCGCGAGATTCCGCTGGTCCAGGAGCGCTTCGCCGAGGGGGCGGGCCGGGTCGGCGCACACCCTGCGTACCGCTTCCTCGGCGTCCCAGTCCGGGCCCAGGAGGTCCGGGCCGAGGTGGCCGACGACGGACGGCTCGTCGCTGGTGCGGATCAGGTCCAGGACGGGGAGGCGGTAGCCGACCGCGGTGTGGGTCGCGGTTCCGAGGATGACCCTGATCTGGTGGCCGGGGCCGCCGCTCCAGCGCTCGTCGGGCGTGTAGACCCGCCAGGAGCCGTCCATCTGGAGGTGGGAGTGGAGGGTGAGGCCACCCTCGATGCGGGTGAGGAGATGCTTGCCGCGCGGAGTGACGTCGAGCAGTGCCCGCCCGGTGAGGTCGGCGGTGGCCAGGCGGGGGACCCGGAGGTCGGAGCGGGTCAGCAGCTCGCCCCCGAGGGCGGTGTGCAGGCGCCGGGCGGTCAGCCAGACGGTGTCTCCTTCGGGCATGGGTCCATGATGCGGGAAGCGGCGGGGCGGGGGTGTGGGGGCGGGTGCGTGGAGGCGGGGCGGGTGCGTGGAGGCGGGGCGGCCGGTTCGGTGCGGGCCCGTGGTGGTGGGGGGTGGTGCGGGGGTGGGATGCCGGGGCTGTGGGCGTAGTCGGGCGGGCCCGGGCCGTGCGGGGCCGTTCACGCGCGGAGACGGAGGCCTCGTGGGGTCGCGTGGAAGCCGGCTGCTTCCAGGGAGCGGGACAGGGGGGAGGTGAGAGCTGCGGCGCCGTTGATCCGCTCGACCGTGACGGTGCCGAGGGAACCCGCGCGGGCCGCTGCCGCGAGGGCGTCGGTGGCGGCCTGGAGGGCCGGCTCGTCCGGTTCGGTGCGCCAGGACAGGAGGGTCTTGCCCCCGCGTTCCATGTAGAGGGTCAGCTCGCCGTCGACGAGCACGACGAGGGAACCGGCCTTCCGGCCCGGTTTGTGGCCGGCGCCGGAGGGGGGCTCGGGCCAGGACAGCGCGGCGCCGTACGCGTTGGCCGGGTCGGCGGCGGCGAGGACGACGGCACGCGGGGCGGCCGCGGTGTCGGCGCGGTCGCGGGCGGTGGCCGCCGCGCGGAGACGGTCGACGGCGCCGTCCATGGCGAACTGGGCGGCTCCCAGGCCCTCGACCACATAGCCGCGGCGGGCCTGGCCGGTGTCCTCGAAGGCCGACAGCACGCGGTACGTCGCCGAGAAGCCGCCCTCCACGCCCTCCGCGGCCACCGCGCCGCGCGTGACCACGCCATGCCGGTCCAGCAGGGTCCGTGCCAGTGCGTGGGCGCGGTGGGTGGGCTCCGGTTCCGGGGGCGGGAGGAGGGACCAGCGGCCGCTGACGGTGGGCGGGCCGGAGCGGGAGGCGGTGCGGGCGGCCGCGGTCAGGGTGCCGTACCGGCCGCGGGGGACGGTGCGCTTGGCGCGGTGGGCGGTGGAGCCCGCCGTACGGCCGGAGCCGAGCAGGGAGCGCAGCGGCGCCAGCGTGTCGTTGGTGAGCCGGCCGGACCAGGCCAGGTCCCACAGTGCGTCGGCCAGCTGGGGGTCGGTGGCGTCCGGGTGGGTGGTGGCGCGGACCTGGTCGGCGATCTGGCGGAAGAACAGGCCGTACCCGCCGGAGAGGGTGGTCAGGATCGACTCGTGCAGGGCGGTGAGCTCCAGCGGGTGGGGCTGGGGGAGCAGCAGGGGCGCGGCGTCGGCGAGGTAGAGCGAGACCCAGCCGTCCTTCCCGGGAAGGGCGCCCGCTCCGGCCCACACGACCTCGCCGGTGGTGGTGAGCTCGTCGAGCATGGCGGGGCTGTAACCGGTGACGCGGGAGGGCAGGATCAGCTTCTCGAGGGCGGAGGCGGGGACGGGTGCACCCTGGAGCTGTTCGATGGCGCGGGCCAGTCCGTCGATGCCGCGCAGGCTGTTGCCGCCCAGGTGCTGCCACTGGGGCAGGAAGGTGGCGAGCGCCGCCGGGGGGACCGGTTCCAGCTCGTGGCGGAGGGCGGCGAGCGAGCGGCGGCGCAGCCGGCGCAGTACGGCAGCGTCGCACCACTCCTGGCCGATGCCGGACGGGTGGAACTCGCCCTGGACGACACGGCCGGCGGCGGCCAGGCGGTGCAGGGCGCCGTCGGTGACGGCGGCCCCCAGACCGAACCGGGCGGCGGCCCGGGCGGACGTGAAAGGGCCGTGCGTGCGCGCGTACCGCGCGAGGAGGTCGCCGAGCGGATCCTTGACCGGCTCGGTGAACGCCTCCGGGACACCGACCGGGAGGGCCGTGCCCAGGGCGTCGCGCAGCCGGCCCGCGTCCTCGACGGCCGCCCAGTGGTCGGCGCCCGCGACACGGACGCGGATGGCCCGGCGGGTCTTCTCCAGGTGCCGCGGCCAGTCCGGGTCGGCTCCGCGCTCGACCAGCTCGGCCTCCGTGAGCGGGCCGAGGACGCGCAGCACGTCCGCGACACCCTCCACGTCCTTGACGCGGCGGTCCTCCGTGAGCCACTGGAGCTCGCTCTCCAGCTCGGTCAGGACGTCCGCGTCCAGCAGCTCGCGCAGCTCCGCCTGGCCCAGCAGCTCGGCCAGGAGCCGCGAGTCCAGGGACAGTGCGGCGGCCCGCCGCTCGGCGAGCGGGGAGTCGCCCTCGTACAGGAACTGGGCCACATACCCGAACAGGAGCGAACGGGCGAAGGGGGACGGCTCGGGGGTCGTCACCTCGACCAGCCGGACGCGGCGGGACTCGATGTCACCCATCAGCTCCCGCAGCCCGGGCACGTCGAAGACGTCCTGGAGGCACTCGCGGACCGCTTCCAGGACGATGGGGAACGAGCCGAACTCACCGGCCACCTGGAGCAGCTGGGCGGCGCGCTGGCGCTGTTGCCACAGGGGCGTGCGCTTGCCCGGGTTGCGGCGCGGCAGCAGCAGAGCGCGGGCCGCGCACTCACGGAAGCGGGCCGCGAACAGTGCTGAGCCGCCGACCTGGTCGGTGACGATCTGGTCGACCTCGCCCTTGTCGAACAGGACGTCGGCGGCGCCCACCGGCGCCTGGTTGTCGTCGTACTCCAGGCCGGGGGCGGCCGGGTCCTGGTCGAGCAGGTCCAGGCCCATCAGGTCGGCGTCGGGCAGCCGCAGCACGATGCCGTCGTCGGCGTGCATGACCTGGGCGTCCATGCCGTACCGCTCGGAGAGCCGGGCGCCCAGGGCCAGCGCCCACGGGGCGTGCACCTGCGCGCCGAACGGCGAGTGCACCACCACCCGCCAGTCGCCCAGCTCGTCGCGGAACCGCTCCACCAGGATGGTCCGGTCGTCCGGCACATGGCCGCAGGCCTGGCGCTGCTCCTCCAGGTACGCCAGGACGTTGTCCGCCGCCCAGGCGTCCAGACCCGCCGCCAGCAGCCGCAGCCGCGCGTCGTCCGGTGCCAGCGAGCCCACCTCGCGGAGGAACGCGCCCACCGCACGGCCCAGCTCCAGCGGACGGCCCAGCTGGTCGCCCTTCCAGAACGGCAGCCGGCCCGGCACACCCGGCGCGGGGGAGACCAGCACCCGGTCACGCGTGATGTCCTCGATGCGCCATGAGGACGTGCCGAGGGTGAACACGTCGCCGACCCGCGACTCGTACACCATCTCCTCGTCCAGTTCACCGACCCGGCCCCCGCCCTTCTTGGGGTCAGCGCCCGCTAGGAACACCCCGAACAGGCCCCGGTCGGGGATCGTGCCGCCCGAGGTGACGGCGAGTCGCTGCGCCCCCGGCCTGCCGGTGACCGCGCCGGTGACGCGGTCCCACACCACACGCGGGCGCAGCTCCGCGAACGCGTCGGACGGATACCGCCCGGCGAGCATGTCCAGGACGGCGGTGAACGCCGACTCGGGCAGCGACGCGAACGGCGCCGCCCGCCGGACCACGGCGAGCAGGTCGTCGAACTGCCAGGTGTCCAGGGCGACCATGGCGACCAGCTGCTGGGCCAGCACGTCCAGCGGGTTGGCCGGGATCCGCATCGACTCGATGGAACCGCTGCGCATCCGCTCGGTGACCACGGCCGCCTGCACCAGGTCACCGCGGTACTTCGGGAAGACCACGCCCGTCGACACGGCACCCACCTGGTGCCCGGCGCGGCCCACCCGCTGGAGGCCGGAGGCCACGGACGGCGGCGACTCGACCTGGACGACCAGGTCCACCGCGCCCATGTCGATGCCCAGCTCCAGGCTGGAGGTGGCGACCACGGCGGGCAGCCGGCCCGCCTTGAGGTCCTCCTCGACCAGGGCCCGCTGCTCCTTGGAGACCGAGCCGTGGTGCGCCCTCGCCAGCAGCGGTGGGGCACCCTTCGCCGCGCCGGACTGCGCCATCAGCTCGGCGGGGGACTGGTCCTCGGGGAGGGCTTCCCCGGTGGCCCGCTCGTAGGCGATCTCATTGAGCCGGTTGCACAGGCGCTCGGCCAGTCGCCGCGAGTTGGCGAAGACGATCGTCGAGCGGTGCGCCTGGACGAGGTCGGCGATCCGCTCCTCGACATGCGGCCAGATCGACGGCTTCTCGGCGTTGCCCCCGGCGTCCGCGGCGGGTGAACCGCCCAGCTCGCCCAGGTCCTCGACCGGGACGACCACCGACAGGTCGAACTCCTTGCCGGAGGCGGGCTGGACGATCTCCACCTTCCGCTGCGGAGACAGATAGCGGGCCACCTCGTCCACCGGGCGGACCGTCGCCGACAGCCCGATACGGCGGGCCGGGCGCGGCAGCAGCTCGTCAAGCCGCTCCAGGGACAGCGCGAGGTGGGCGCCCCGCTTCGTCCCGGCGACCGCGTGCACCTCGTCGAGGATCACCGTCTCCACTCCGGACAGCGCGTCCCGCGCGGCGGAGGTGAGCATCAGGAACAGCGACTCGGGCGTGGTGATCAGGATGTCCGGCGGCCTGGTGGCGAGCGAGCGCCGCTCGGCGGCAGGGGTGTCGCCCGAGCGGATGCCGACCCGTACCTCCGGCTCGGGCAGGCCGAGGCGGACGGACTCCTGGCGGATGCCGGTCAGTGGACTGCGCAGATTGCGTTCCACGTCGACGGCGAGCGCCTTGAGCGGGGACACGTACAGCACCCGGCAGCGCTTCTTCGCGTCGGCGGGCGGCGGGGTGGACGCGAGCCGGTCCAGGGAGGCGAGGAACGCCGCCAGCGTCTTGCCGGACCCGGTGGGTGCGACGACCAGGACGTCCGAGCCTTCGCCGATCGCCCGCCAGGCGCCCTCCTGGGCCGCGGTGGGCGCGCGGAAGGCCCCCGTGAACCAGCCTCGGGTCGCGGGGGAGAAGGAGTCGAGCGCAGTCCTGGCCATGTCCCCCATCGTGCACCCCGCCACTGACAATCGGGCGCGGCAGCGCTGTCCGGGACGTGGACGCTCAGGTCACGGCGTGCGGCCGGACGCAGAATGGAGGAATGGCGAGCAGGCAGGGGCGGGAACGGGAAGGCGAATGGGCCAGGCACTGGCGGTACCCCGGTGTGCCCGGCCTCGACCTGCTCCGCGCCCGCTACGTACGCCATTCCTTCACCCGGCACAGCCATGAGGGATTCGTCCTCGGCGCGGTGCGGCGCGGGGTCGAGGACGTGGTCATGCCCGAGGGCACGATCCGGGCCCGCCGCGGCACCGTTGTCATGATCAACCCCGAGGTGCCGCACTCCGCCCACGCGGGGGTGCCCGAAGGCTGGTCCTACGCGACCCTCTACCCCTCGTCGGCGCTCGTCGCCGCGATCGCGGAGGAGGAGACGACCCTGCGCGGCACCGCCGGCTTCGCCGAGACCATCGTCGAGGACGAGGACACCGCCCAGCTGATCCGCGCCGTGCACCGGGCGGCCGAGGAGGGCAACGCGCTGGCCGCCGACAGCCTCCTCCGGGTGGCCGTCGCCCGGCTGCTGCGCCGCCACGGCCAGTCGCTGCCCCGGCGCCGGCCGCTCACCGCCGGGGCCCGCACGGCCGCCCTGGCCAAGGAGCTCCTCCAGCAGCGCATGGCCGAGCCGCCGTCCCTGGAACAGCTGGCGCGGGAGCTCGGCACCAGCCCCTTCGCCCTGCTGCGCGCCTTCAAGGCGGCCTACGGCATGCCCCCGCACACCTGGCTGACCAACGCGCGCGTGCGTACCGCCCGGCACCTGCTGGAGTCGGGCACGCCGCCCGCGGCTGCCGCCGCCGCGGTCGGCTTCACCGACCAGCCCCACCTCAACCGGCACTTCACCCGGATCGTCGGGGTGCCGCCGGGCGCCTACCAGCATGAGCGCGCAAGAACGTACAAGACCCGGGGGCTTCCCCCTCCGTAGCGTCGGGGCGTGGCAGAACAGACAGCACTCACAGAGACAGGCGGACCACCCGCGACCAAGCCCGACCGTGCCGTGGTCCGTGACGCGCTCGGCGTCGGCGTCGCCGTCGGGCTCTCCGGCTTCGCGTTCGGCGTGACCTCGGCCGGGGCCGGGCTGGACCTCCTGCAGACCTGCGCGCTCAGCCTGCTGGTCTTCACCGGCGCCTCCCAGTTCGCACTCGTCGGCGCCCTCGCGGCCGGAGGGAACCCGTTCACCGCCGCGGCGGGCGCCTTCTTCCTGGGCACCCGCAACGCCTTCTACGGTCTGCGGCTGTCACAGCTGCTCGCCCTGCCGCGCCCCGTACGGCCGCTCGCCGCCCACTGGGTCATCGACGAGACGGCGGCCGTGTCGCTCGCCCAGCCCCACCGGCGGGCCGCCCGTATCGGCTTCACCGTCACCGGGATCACCCTCTATGTGCTGTGGAACCTGACCACGCTCCTCGGGGCGCTGGGCGCCGAGGCCATCGGCGACACCGACAGCTGGGGGCTGGACGCCGCCGGACCGGCCGTCTTCCTCGCCCTGCTGGCCCCCATGCTGCGGACGGCCACCGAGCGGGCGGTCGCCGGGCTCGCCGTCGTCCTGGGGCTCGGCTTCCTGCCGGTACTGCCCGCCGGTGTGCCGGTTCTGGTGGCGGCGCTCGCCGCGCCCGCCGTGCTGTGGCTCCAGGGCCGCAAGACCGCTCGTACGGACAAGGGGGCGGAACGATGACCATATGGCTCGCCATAGGCCTCACCGCGGCCGGCTGCTACCTCCTCAAGCTGATCGGGCTCCTCGTGCCCGCCGGGGCGCTGGAACGGCCGCTCGTGCAGCGGCTGTCGGCGCTGCTGCCCGTCGCCCTGCTGGCCGCGCTCACCGCGCAGCAGACCTTCAGCACCGACAGCGGGCTCGTCGTGGACGCGCGGGGGGCAGGTCTCGCCGCGGCGGCGCTCGCCCTGGTCCTCCGCGCGCCCTTCCTCGTCGTGGTCGCCGCCGCGGTCGTGGTGACGGCGGGTGCGCGGGCCATGGGCGGTTGACAGTACGGCCGTCCCGCACGGGCAGCCGGGCGGCGGTCAGCCGCCGATCGGACGGCCGTACGCCCGCAGCGTACGCAGCGCCTCGACCGTCACGACCGGGCGCGACTCCAGGGCCGTGCCCGGTGCCCACTGGCGCCACCTGACCGGCCAGCCGCCGTCCTCCTCCTGGCCGGCCGCGAGAAGGTCCAGGGAACGGGCCATCTCCTCGTCCGTGAACCAGCTCCGGGCGAGGGAGTCCGGCACGCGCGCGTAGTCGTGCGGGAAATGGTGCTCGCCCGGGGCGTATCCCGGGGCGACCGGACACTCGTCGATGCGCTCCGGATCCAGCACCGCCAGCCGCTGGTCCCGCACCAGACGGCCGAGGCGGTCCGCGGCGGCTTCCGCGCGGCCCCGGTCCGGAACGCCGTCCAGGAACGCGACGGCGGCCTGGATCTCGTACGGATGGGACTTCTCCAGCGCGTCGATGGCGGCCCAGCAGAAGTCCGTGGCACGGAACAGCCACGCGTGCCACACGTGGTTGCGGTGGAGCAGACCGACCACCGGGCCGGTGGCCAGCAGCTCACTCGGGGGATCGTCCACGACCGGCATGAACGGAGCGGCCGGATAGCCCCGGATGGAGGGGTGGACGGCCGGAAGGGCACCGTCATGGGTGGACACCCCCGTCAGATAGCGGCAGATGCGCTCCACGCGCAACCCGCCGCAGCGGCCGATGGAGTCCAGCACCCGCAGCGCGTGCGCGGTGTGCAGCGGCTGGCTCACGGGGCCGCGCAGATCCGGCTCCAGGGCGTGCCCGTAACCCCCGTCCTCGTTGAGGTACGCGGTCAGGGCGGCCTCCACGGCGTCGGCGCCACCGCCCAGGAAGTGGTAGGCGAACCGTCGCTGTTCGAGCACGCGGGCCGTCAGCCAGATGAAGTGCTCGGCGCGCGAGAGAGGAGTTCCAGCCATGTTCCGACCGTAGGGCGGAAAGGGCTTTCGGCAAGGGCCGCGGACGGGGCTGCACTCTCAGGAGCGGGATACTTGAGGCATGCGGTTGACGATTTTCTGGGAGCGGATGGCGGACCACTTCGGTGAGGTGTACGCCGAGTCCTTCGCTCGGGACCATGTCATGTCCGAGCTGGGCGGCCGGACGGTGTACCAGGCGCTGGACGCGGGGTGGGAGGCGAAGGACGTGTGGCGTGCGGTGTGCGCGGCCGTGGACGTCCCCCCGGAGAAGCGGTGAGGCCGACGAGTGCCCAGGCGGCACGTCGGGAGACCGGTGGCAGTGGTGAGGCCGACGAGTGCCGAACCGGCGAAGCGGTGAAGCGGTGATCTCCGGGCTGGTCGGCCGATTGTCGTAGCCGTACGCGAGACTTGCCCCGTGGCCCCGACTGACGAGAACGAGACGACCACCGAGCCGGTGACGCGGAAACCCGCGTCACCGGCCATCGACACGGCCGCCGTGCCGCCGAGCAGGACCGCCCCGCCGACGACGCCGGCGGGGGGGGGGGGGCCCCCCCCCCCCCCGCCCCCCCCCCCCCGCCCCCGCCCCCGCCGT
>NZ_JBEPEL010000087.1:0-27818 GCF_040300825.1 Streptomyces sp. NPDC000229 | reverse complement strand
CGCCAATGCTCCGCAGTGGCTCGCTCCTCCGCCTTGCATCTGCACGCACCAGACCCCGCTCGCTGATCCGGCCTGATCCAAAAGACACGCCCTAGACCCGTCGTAGGCAACGCCCGGTGGACCGGCCCCGGGATTCCGGGCGCCGGGGCCGGTCCGGATGCTCACGTCACCTCACCTGCCGCGGCCGGCCTTTCCCTTCCCGCCGCCGCTGCCGCCGCCCAGCAGTCCCGCCTTGCGCAGGGCGTCCGCCATGGCGCTGTTGGCGGGCGCGGGGGCCTGGGACTGGCGGCCGCCGCCCTTGGCACCGTTACCGCCGCCACCGCGACGGTCACCACGGCCGGCACCGGCACCGCCACCGCTGCCCTGACGCTGCTGCGGAGGCCGGCCGCCCCGCTCCCGCTTCGGCGCACCGTCGCCCGAGTCGGCCGCGGGAGCGTCGTCCAGCCGCAGTGTCAGGGAGATCCGCTTGCGCGGGATGTCGACGTCCAGCACCTTCACCTTCACCACGTCCCCCGGCTTCACCACCTCGCGCGGGTCCTTGACGAAGTTCCGGGACATCGCGGACACATGCACGAGCCCGTCCTGGTGCACACCGACGTCCACGAAGGCACCGAAGGCGGCCACGTTCGTGACGACGCCCTCCAGCACCATCCCCGGCTCCAGGTCGCCGATCTTCTCGACGCCCTCCTTGAACGTGGCGGTCTTGAACGCGGGCCGGGGGTCGCGCCCGGGCTTCTCCAGCTCCCGCAGGATGTCCGTGACCGTCGGCAGACCGAAGGTCTCGTCCACGAAGTCGTCCGCCCGCAGCGACCTCAGCACCGACGTGTTGCCGATCAGCGACGCGACCTCGCCGCCCGTCGTCTTCACCATCCGCCGCACCACCGGGTACGCCTCGGGGTGCACGCTGGACGCGTCCAGCGGGTCGTCACCGCCCCGGATCCGCAGGAAGCCCGCGCACTGCTCGTACGCCTTCGGGCCGAGCCGCGCCACGTCCTTGAGCGCCTTGCGGGACCGGAAGGGGCCGTTGGCGTCCCGGTGGGCCACGATGTTCTCGGCGAGGCCCGCCCCGATGCCCGACACACGCGAAAGGAGCGGCGCGGACGCGGTGTTGACGTCGACCCCGACGCCGTTGACACAGTCCTCGACCACCGCGTCCAGGGACCTGGACAGCTTCACCTCGGACAGGTCGTGCTGGTACTGGCCGACACCGATGGACTTGGGGTCGATCTTCACCAGCTCCGCGAGCGGGTCCTGGAGCCGACGCGCGATCGAGACGGCGCCGCGCAGCGACACATCGAGGTCCGGCAGCTCCTGCGAGGCGAACGCGGACGCGGAGTACACCGAGGCGCCCGCCTCCGACACCATCACCTTGGTGAGCTTCAGCTCCGGGTGCTTGGCGATCAGCTCACCGGCGAGCTTGTCGGTCTCGCGCGAGGCCGTGCCGTTGCCGATGGCCACCAGCTCGACCGCGTGCTCCTTCGCGAGCCGCGCCAGGGTCGCCAGCGACTGGTCCCACTTGTTGGCGGGCACGTGCGGGTAGATCGTGTCGGTGGCGACCACCTTGCCGGTGGCGTCCACGACCGCGACCTTCACGCCCGTACGGAAGCCGGGGTCGAGGCCGAGCGTCGCCCGCGTCCCGGCGGGCGCCGCCAGCAGCAGGTCGCGCAGGTTCGCGGCGAAGACCCGTACCGCCTCGTCCTCCGCCGCCGTCCGCAGCCGCAGCCTGAGGTCGATGCCGAGGTGGACGAGGATCCGGGTGCGCCACGCCCAGCGGACGGTCTCGCCGAGCCACTTGTCGCCGGGCCGGCCCTGCTGGGAGATCCCGAAGCGGGAGGCGATGATGCCCTCGTACGAGGACGGTCCCTCCACCGGCTCCTCCGGCTCCAGGACCAGGTCGAGGACCTCCTCCTTCTCGCCGCGCAGCATCGCCAGCACCCGGTGCGAGGGCAGCTCGGTGAAGGGCTCGGCGAAGTCGAAGTAGTCGGCGAACTTCGCGCCGGTCTCCTCCTTGCCCTCCCGCACCTTGGCGGCCAGCCGCCCCCGCGTCCACATCCGCTCACGCAGTTCACCGATCAGGTCGGCGTCCTCCGAGAACCGCTCGGTGAGGATGGCTCGGGCGCCGTCCAGCGCGGCGGCCGGGTCGGCCACGCCCTTGTCGGCGTCGACGAACGCGGCGGCCGCGGCGAGCGGCTCCACCGACGGGTCGGCGAGCAGGCCGTCCGCGAGCGGCTCCAGCCCCGCCTCGCGGGCGATCTGCGCCTTGGTGCGCCGCTTGGGCTTGAACGGCAGGTAGATGTCCTCCAGGCGCGCTTTCGTCTCGGCCGCCCGGATGCTCGCCTCCAGCTCCTCGGTGAGCTTGCCCTGCTCACGTACGGAGTCGAGGATGGCGGCCCGCCGGTCCTCCAGCTCCCGCAGGTAGCGCAACCGCTCCTCGAGCGTGCGCAGCTGCGCGTCGTCGAGCATCTCGGTCGCTTCCTTGCGGTAGCGCGCGATGAACGGCACGGTCGACCCGCCGTCGAGCAGCTCGACGGCCGCCTTCACCTGCCGCTCCCGTACGCCGAGCTCCTCGGCGATCCTGCCTTCGATGGACGTCGTCACGGTGTCCCGACTCGCCTTCTCGTGCCTGCCAGCTTGAGGTTGCATTCTGCCGGGTCACCGTGCGACGTGTCCGCCTGCCCCGTCGTCAGGCGCGGCGCGCCCTGCCCCCGCCCCGTGAGGCGCCGCCGAAGAGCCGCGCCAGGAGCCGGAAGGGCAAGGTGACGACGGTGGCGACGGCCGAGCCGATCATGCGGAAGAAGTCGGCGATGGTACGCAAGGGGCACCTCCAGGTGCTGTCGGTTGCCCCCTGCGGGTTGCCGCCCCCCATCGCACGAAACGTCAGCCCTTGCCGGCCAGGTCCTGCGGGAACGCGCCCGCCGCCACGGCCGCGCCGAGGAAGTTCCGCCCCAGCTCGGTGAGCCGCTCGACGTCCGCCGCGCCGAGGTGCTCGTACGGAGCGGCGTCCAGGCGGTCCGTGTGGTCCTCCAGCTCCGACCTGAGGGCTGCGCCCGCCTCGGTCAACTCGCCCTGCTCGTCCAGCAGGCCGCGCCCGCGCAGCCGCTCGGCCGCCGCGTCCCAGTCGGCGCGCCGCCAGCCCCGCGTGGCCAGGATCCAGCGGGGCACCATGCCCTTGCCGGTCGCCGTGTGGCTGACCAGGGCCTCCAGCGGGTCGAGCCCGGCCGACAGCAGCGCGACCAGGTGCGCGTCCCCGCGGTGCTCGCGCAGCAGCGTCGCGGCGTGCCAGTAGGCCAGGTGCGGCTCATCGGGCACCGGCAGGTCGGCGTGGGCGGCGTACAACGGGCGGGCGTGGCGGGTGCACCCCTCGGTGGCCCGCAGGGCGAGCCGCGCGGCCTCCGCCATCTCCTGTGACCGGACCGCGGCGTCGCCGAGCAGCCGTCGCAGGGTGGCGTCGGCCGCCCGCAGCCGGGCCGCGAGTACGGCCTCGGGGGAGGCGGTGTCCCAGACGGCCGGCAGATGACGGGCGACGAGCTCATGGTTGAAGTTGTAGAAGGACGCCGTGACGACCCCCGGTCCGACCGATCCCATGGCGGCGGCACGCCCGGCGAAGTACGCGGCGCTGGAGTCGGTGACCCCGAGCGCGGCGAGCTCCTTGGCGAAATCGGGCGAGAAGTACACCGTCGAGTGGAGCGGGTTCAGGGCGTTGTGGCAGCGGCGTCCGGCGCGCGGCGGCAGAGTCGTCATGGCGCCAGGTTACCGACTGGTTGGTACGTAGCCAGGGGCCGGGGCGGGGATGGCAGGAAAGGCGGGGTTTTCGTCATTGCGGCCATGAGGCGGCGCCCCAAGGATGAAGGGCATGACGCAGCGACCCGTACTCGTCGTCCTCTTCGACGGCGTGCAGAGCCTGGACGTCACCGGACCGGTGGAGGTCTTCGCCGGGGCGGACCACCTCCCCGGACGCCCCACGCCCTACCCCATCCACACCGCCTCGCTCGACGGAGCGCCCGTCCGCACCCAGAGCGGCCTGCGGCTGGCCGCGGACAGCTCCCTGGCCGACGCGCCGCGGCCGCACACCCTGCTGGTCCCCGGCGGCGACGGAACCCGCGACCCCGACCCGCGCCTGGTCGACTGGCTGCGCGAGCAGGGCCCGCGTGCCGAACGCCTGGTCTCCGTCTGCACCGGAGCCCTCCTGCTCGCCCGGGCGGGCCTGCTGGACGGCCACCGCGCCACCACGCACTGGGCGTTCTGCGACCACCTCGCCCGCCACCACCCGGCGGTGGACGTCGACCCGGACCCGATCTTCGTACGGGACGGGAACATCGCCACCTCCGCCGGGGTCACCGCGGGCATCGACCTGGCCCTGGCCCTGGTGGAGGAGGACCTCGGCCGTGACGTGGCACTCACCATCGCGCGCCACCTCGTGGTCTTCCTGCGCCGCCCCGGCAACCAGGCCCAGTTCAGCGCCCAGCTCGCCGCCCAGACCGCCCGCCGCGAACCACTGCGCGAGGTCCAGCAGTTCATCACCGAGCACCCGGCCGCCGACCTGTCCGTCGACTCCCTGGCCGCCCGCGCCCGCCTCTCGCCGCGGCACTTCGCCCGCGCCTTCCAGGCGGAGACCGGCACCACACCAGGCCGGTACGTCGAGCGCGTCCGCCTCGAACACGCGCGGCGCCTCCTGGAGGACACCGGCAGCGGCGTCCACGAGGTCGCCCGCGCGGCCGGCTACGGCACACCCGAGGCGATGCGCCGCGCCTTCGTCAAGACGCTCGGCACCCCGCCCGCCGAATACCGGCGCCGCTTCCACGCGCCACCCGTACCCACCCGCTGAAAGGACACGACGCATGCAGATCGCCATCCTCCTCTACCCCGGCTTCACCACCCTCGACGCCATCGGCCCCTACGAGATCATCAGCCGGCTGCCCGGCGCCGAGACCGTCTTCGTCGCCAAGGAGAGCGGACCCGTCCGCAATGACCAGGGCAACCTCGCCCTCGTCGCCGACCGCACCCTCGCCGAGGTCCCGAGCCCCGACATCGTCCTCGTACCGGGCACCGGCGACTGGGAACCGGTCATGCGCGACGAGGAGACCCTCGACTGGCTCCGTACGGCCGACGCCACCAGCACCTGGACCACCTCGGTGTGCACCGGCTCACTGATCCTGGCCGCCGCCGGTCTCCTCGAGGGCCGCCGCGCCACCAGTCACTGGCTCGCACTGGACCTGTTGAAGGCGTACGGCGCCGACCCGACGGGGGAGCGGGTCGTCTTCGACGGCAAATACGTCACGGCCGCCGGTGTCTCGTCCGGTATCGACATGGGCCTGCACCTGGTCGGCCGGATCGCGGGCGACCGGCACGCCCAGATCGTCCAGCTCCTCACCGAGTACGACCCCCAGCCCCCGTACGACGCGGGCTCCCCGGACAAGGCCCCGGCCGAGATCGTCGCGTTCTGGCGTGCCGAGCACGCGAGGACACCGGTGACCGCGCGGGAGGCGGGGGAGGTCACACCCCGTACGTGAAGCGCGGCGCCCGCCGCTCCAGGAAGGCGGCGATGCCCTCGGCGGTGTCGCCGCTGTCGCGCGCCTGCCCCGCCCAGTACGCGTCCCGGTCGGTCCGCCCCGCCGCGAACTCCTTCGCCGCCGCCTGTGTCAGCTGCGAGCGGGAGGCGAGGATCCGGGTGAACTCCGTGACCCGTTTGCCCAGTTCCCCCGCCGGCAGCACCTCGTCCACCAGGCCGGTGCGCAGCGCGCGTTCCGTGTCGATGAGCTCGCCCGAGA
Source organism: Streptomyces sp. NPDC000229 (assembly GCF_040300825.1). Taxonomy (NCBI): domain Bacteria; kingdom Bacillati; phylum Actinomycetota; class Actinomycetes; order Kitasatosporales; family Streptomycetaceae; genus Streptomyces; species Streptomyces sp. NPDC000229. The sequence goes on along the minus strand of NZ_JBEPEL010000087.1, from coordinate 22,050 downwards.
ACAGCAGGTACTTGGCGGCCGACGGCCCCACCAGGGACACCAGCCGCCGGGTGGAGGAGGAGGGGTAGACGATCCCGAGCTTCGCCGGCGTGACGCCGAAGAGCGCGCCCTCCTCGGCGAACCGCAGGTCGCAGGCGGCGGCCAGCTGGCTGCCGCCGCCCACGCAGTAGCCGCGTACGGCGGCGAGCGTCGGCTTGGGGAAGGCGGCGAGCGCCTCCTCGGCACGCACGGCGAGGGACTGTTGTTCGTCCCCCGGTTCGCCCAGCGACGAGATGTCGGCTCCGGCGCAGAAGGTGGCCCCCGCCCCGGTCAGCACCAGCACCCGGACGCTCGGGTCGGCGGCCGACGAGTCGAGCAGCTCGGGCAGCGCGCGCCACATGCCGGCCGTCATGGCGTTGCGCTTGGTGGGGTTGCTGATGACGAGGGTGGCGACACCGTCCGCGACGGACTGCTCCAGCTGAGGCTGCTCCATGCGCGGGATGCTATCCGGCGGTGTCGAGCGTCCGATCAAGAAGGAGCAGCAACGGTCGAACTCGTGATCTCGTTGTGCGTGCACGGTCAAAAGCCGTCGAATAGCTGTTGACTTCTGGTCAGTAGCCCTGGCCGGGGCCATGCCGTACCAACACTCGATGACGTGGCGACAATCGAGCACGAGGGTGGAAATCGGACCACGGAGAGCCGCGGGAGCATCCCGGACCGGCCTCCCTCGTACGAAGGGGTCTGGCGCTTCACGGCTCCCGCCGTCGATGTCTCCGTACCGCAGGCCAGGCGTGCTGTACGGGATCTGCTGAAACGTCAAGGCGTGCCGGTGGACGACGATGCCGTCCACGCCCTGCTGCTGATCGTCTCCGAACTGGTGACCAACGCGGTACGGCACGCGGCCCTGCTCTCGCCGGAGCTCGCGGTCGAGGTCGCGATCGGGGCGGAGTGGATCCGGGTGTCGGTGGAGGACAACCACCCGTACCGCCCCAAGGCGCTGGAGGCCGACCACGGCCGCACGGGCGGGCGTGGTCTGCTGCTGGTGCGGGAGATCACCAAGGAGGCGGGCGGGGAGTGCGACGTCGAACACACCGCGAGGGGCGGCAAGATCATCTGGGCCGCCCTGCCGCTGAGACCCGAGGCCCCTCCCGGGCCGTCCGCACCGCTCCCGCCCGCCGTACCGGTGGTGACGACGGTGCCGGCCGGACCACCGGTACCGCCCGTGGCACCGCTGCCGTCCGTATCACCGGTACCGGCCGGACCCTTGGGTGGCGAGGGGCCGGCCGGACCGGACGGACCGACCGTCACCAGCCCCCGGTCTCCCCTGTCAGCTCCTTGATCGCCGGGCGCGCGGCGTCCAGCACCGTCATGAACCAGGCGGAGAACGGAGCCGAAGCGTGCCGCTCGGCAAGCTCACGCGCCGTCACGAACGCGGTCTCCTCCACCTCCGCCGCATCCGGTCGCAGCGGAGCCTGCACCATTCCCACGAAGAGGTGGTTGAACTCCTGCTCGACCAGCCCCGACTCGGGGTCCGGGTGGTTGTAGCGGACCGTGCCCGCCTCGGCGAGCAGCGACGGCGACACCCCGAGCTCCTCGTGGACACGCCGCGCGGCCGCCGCGAACGGCGCCTCGCCCGGATACGGATGCCCGCAGCACGTGTTCGACCAGACGCCGGGGGAGTGGTACTTCCCCAGCGCCCTCCGCTGCAGCAGCAGCCGCCCCTCCTCGTCGAAGAGGAACACCGAGAACGCCCGGTGCAGTTGCCCGGGCGCCTGGTGGGCGGCCAGCTTCTCCGCGGTGCCGATGGTGGTGCCGTTCTCGTCGACCAGTTCGAGCATGATTGACGGCGCGGTTCCGTTCGACGAGGTGTTCGCCGCGGTGGCTGGTGTGGTCGGCATAACCATCCTTCGCTTCGGTTCTCGGCCCTGTGGGGCAAGCCTCAGTCTGCCGTACAAAAGCCGCTTGTCGGCACACGGCCACCCGCGCCCGTTATGCCGGATCAGACGCCGAACGCCGATGGGCAGTGGATCGTGCCCCTCGGCACTTTCCCGTAACCGCCCAGGTCGAGCGCCATCATGGCCTGGTCCAGTACGTCGAAGGACGGCCTGATCCGGTACCGCGGGGCCGGCACGAAACCGAACCTCGCGCAGTACTCCGGATGACCGAGTACCAGCACCAGCCGTGCGCCGCTCAGCCGTACCGCGTCCAGCACCGCACGGACCACCGCCTGTCCGGCGCCCTGCCGCTGGTACGCCGGCGCGACCGCGACCGGCGCCAGGGCGGCTTCCCCGATCCGACACCGGGTTCAGCGCGTACGCGGCGACCGTGCCGTCCGGGGGTCCCCCCCTCGCCGCAGGGCGCAGGGGGAGCCTCGGCGACGTACGACGGGCCCGGCGGCCACGCGGCCGGGTCCTCGCGCGGCCGGTCGGCCAGCCGGGCCTCCACCGCCGTCCCGAACGCGGCGGGGGTTCACCGCCCGTTACGGCCGTGATGTCCGCGTCCGCCTCCGGTCGCGTACGCCAACGGGGTCGGCCGGCCGCAGGACGTAGCCGGTGTACCCGTACTCCCTACCGTGCTCGCGGCGCATCGCGATCTCCGCGCGGGTCGCGGCGAGCGCCTCGGGCATGCCCGGTGCGGTGGGGTCGGCCGCGTCGGCCCGCTCGCCGAGCGGCCCGTAGTACTCGTCCCAGTCGCTCTCCGGCTGGGTGTACCTCCCGAGCACGTGGTAGCCGGCCTCCACGGCCGCCGAGGTGTTCGCGGCGGTGGTGCGCAGCGGGTAGTGCCGGTCCCAGAAGGCCCGTGCCTCCGGGCTCGGCTCGTCGGTCGTCCACTCGCACTCGGTGACGACCAGCGTCCCGCCGGGGGCAAGCAGCCGGCGCCAGGAGCGCAGCGCGCGGTCGAAGCCGATCGAGTACGCCGAGCTCTCCGCCCAGACCAGGTCGAACGACCCGTCGGGGTGGGGGAGCGCGCCCATGTCGGCTTTGACGGTACGGATGGCCTCACCGAGCCCGCGGGCGTCGGCGGCCTGCCGCAGCTCGGCCAGGAACGGCTCGTGCAGGTCGACGGCGGTCACGTCCGCGCCGGAAACACCGGCCTCCGCGGCCAGCAGCAGCGCGGACCGGCCGGGGCCGCAGCCCAGGTCCAGCACGCGCGGCCGCTCGGGCAGCGAACCGGCGATGGAGGCGAGCGAGAGGAGCCGGCGGGTGGTGTCGTCGGAACCGGGACCCTGCCGCGGCAGACCGTGGTGCAGGGCGAAGAAAGCGTCGTACAGAGCGTTGTCGGACAACGTGGGAAACCCTTGGATGTGGGCGGGCCCCGGCCGACGCGTACGCGAAGAGGACGTACGGGATCAGGTCAGCCGAGAACCCGGAAGCCGAAGTCGATGCTGGACCGGGTGCTGCACGGGGCAGCCGTCACCGCGACGGTCATCAACCTCAGCTCCTCTCACGGGTACGACGTTCGAAGATCACCCTAACAGCGGTCAGTGACAGAGCCTCGCCTCGTGCGCGGCATGACCGCTCGGCTCCAGCTGGAACGTGCAGTGCTCGACGTCGAAGTGATCACCCAGGCACCCCTGGAGTTCGTGCAGCAGCTTCTCGTGCCCCACCGAATCGAGCGCCTCCTGGTGCACCACCACATGTGCCGACAGCACCGGCATCCCGGATGTGATGGTCCATACGTGCAGGTCGTGGACGTCCTGCACTCCCGGGAGGGCCAGTATGTGGGCCCGTACCTCACCCATGTCCACGCCCTTGGGCGCCGCTTCCAGTAGCACGTCGAGCGTCTCCCGCAGCAGCTTCAGCGTGCGCGGAACGATCATCAGGCCGATCACCAGGGAGGCGATCGGGTCGGCCGCCTGCCACCCGGTGGCCAGGATGATCCCGGCCGAGATCAGCACCGTCACCGAGCCCAGCGCGTCGGCCAGCACCTCCAGGTACGCGCCCCGGACGTTCAGGCTCTCCTTCTGCCCCCGCACGAGGAGGGACAGCGACACCATGTTGGCGACCAGACCGAACAGGGCGAACGCGATCGCCACCCCGCCCTTCGTCTCGGCCGGGGTGATGAACCGCTGCACCGCCTCGAACAGCAGATAGCCGCCCACGCCGAGCAGCAGCAGACAGTTCGCGAGCGCGGCCAGGATCTCGGCCCGCGCGAATCCGAACGTACGCCTCTGGTCGGCGGGGCGCCCCGCGAAATGGATGGCGAGCAGCGCCATGGCGAGACCGACGGCATCGGTCGCCATGTGCGCGGCGTCGGCGATCAGCGCGAGCGAGTCGGCGATGACGCCGCCGACGATCTCGGCCACCATGACCACCAGGGTGATCACGAGCGCGATCCGCAGCCGCCCCTTGTAGGCGGCGGCCGCGGTCCCCGTCGGCGGCGGTCCGCCGTGCCCGTGCCCGTGTCCGTGCCCGTGATCGTGCCCTGCCCCCATCGGACGCCTCCCGCTGATCGACAACAACGGCCAGTGAACTACGGGTGGGGGGTATCTGCAAGCCGGTACTGAACACCGTTGTCATATGCCCTGACCTGCGGTTATGGCCGCTGGTCAGGGCGGTGAGGCGATCAGCGGATCCGGGCCTTGGCGCGCGCCTCGGGATGGCGGAGGCACCAGCCCTCCCACGCCGACTCGACCATCTCGCGCACGCCGAAGGAGGCCGTCCAGCCCAGTTCCTCGGTGATCCGGTCGACCGAGGCGACCGCCTTCGCTGCGTCGCCGGGCCGACGCGCCTCCACCACCGGTTCGTGGCCGCTGCCGGTGACGTCGGCCACCAGGTCCGCGAGCTGCCGGACGGACACGCCCTCCCCACGGCCGATGTTCAGGGTCAGGTCGCCCTTCTGTTCGCCGAGGCGGCGGGCGACGGCGAGGTGGGCGTCGGCGATGTCGGCGACATGGATGTAGTCCCGGATGCAGGTGCCGTCCGGAGTCGGATAGTCGTCGCCGAAGATCCGGGGAGCCTCACCGCGGGTGATCCGGTCGAAGAACATCGGAATGATGTTGAACACCCCGGTGTCCGCCAGCTCCGGCCGTACGGTTCCGGCCACATTGAAATAGCGGAGGCAGGCCGTCGCCATGCCGTGCGCCCGGCCGGTCGCCCGCACCAGCCACTCACCGGCGAGCTTCGTCTCCCCGTACGGATTGATCGGCACCGCCGGGGTGTCCTCGTCGATCAGCTCCACGTCCGGTACGCCGTACACGGCGGCCGAGGAGGAGAAGAGGAACCGCTCGACCCCGGCGGCGACCGCGGCCTCCAGCAGCACGGTCAGCCCGTGCACGTTCTCCCGGTAGTAGCGCAGCGGCTGCTCGACCGACTCCCCGACCTGCTTCTTCGCCGCGAGATGCACCACACCGGTCACTCCCTGCCCGGCCAGCGTCCGGTCCACCAGCTCCCGGTCGCCCAGGGAGCCGCGCACCAGCGGGATGCCGGCGGGCAGCCGCTCCGGGACGCCCGACGAGACGTCGTCGAGGACGACGACCCGCTCGCCCGCCGCCGCCATGGCCAGGGCCACGTGGGCGCCGATATATCCCGTACCGCCTGTGATCAACCACGTCATGACGGCCAGCCTAAGCGGTGGGCCACCCGCGGTTTGTGGGGTGAGGCGCCCATCGACGATGATGATCGCGTCCTGGCGGACGGCCGTCGGATGCCGGGAAACCTCAGTGGACTTCCGCTTCCGTTCATCCGATAGCCTCTGCCGACGTGCCGCCGCCCGAGACCGGGCCGAGCCACCGTGCACCAGCCCTGTTCAGCTCCAAGGAGTGAGTTCGTCTGTCGACCGCCATCCTCACCGGTCCTCCGGTACCCGGATCGCCGCTCGAGGGCGATCTGCGGTCGCTGGGCTTCGACGTCCGGGTCGCCGCCGACGAGCGGGAGTCCGCCGCGCTGCTCGCCGCCGTCCCGGCCGCGGAGCGCGTCGCGGTCGTCGACCCGCGGTTCGTGGGTCACGTCCACGCACTGCGCCTCGCCCTGACGGACCCCCGCTTCCCCGCCGCCACGGTCCCCGGAGCCCTCACGGCCGGGCCGGAGGCCCGCCCCGCCCTGACCCGCGCGCTGACGCCCGTGACGTCCGCCACCCCCGCCGCCGGGAACGCCGCCCCGGCGCCCGGCGCGGCCGGCGGCGCCGCCACCGGACAGGCCGCCGCCGGTGGCGGGACGGCATCCGGCCGGTCCGGCACCGCCGCGACCGGCTCGTCCGCCGCCACGGCAGACGAAGCCACCGCGGCCACCCCGGCGGTCGGCGGCACGCAGGACCCCGCCGCCCCGACCGGCACGGCGCCGCAGGCGCGGGCCCCCCGGACCGCCGAGGCCGCCACCGCGGCCATCGCGGCCACGCCGACCGGACGCCGCAACCCGGACCAGGGCATCGTCACCCTCCCCGACCGCCTCGCCGAGGCGCTGGCGGCCGACGGAGTCCAGGTGCACCGGCCCGAGCTCGGTTCGCTGGTCGCCGCTGTGCCCGTCGATCCGCAGAGCCGCAAGGAGACCCGGGACGCCGTCGAGGCCGTCGACGACGAGGCCGTGCGCCTCCGCTCCGCCGTGAAGGCGCGTGACGGTTTCTTCACCACGTTCTTCATCAGCCCGTACTCGCGCTACATCGCCCGCTGGTGCGCCCGCCGGGGCCTCACGCCCAACCAGGTCACCACCGCCTCCCTCCTCACCGCGCTCGTCGCGGCCGGATGCGCGGCGACCGGCACGCGCGGCGGGTACGTCGCCGCGGGGCTGCTGCTCCTCTTCTCCTTCGTGCTGGACTGCACCGACGGGCAGCTCGCCCGCTACTCGCTGCAGTACTCGACGATGGGCGCCTGGCTGGACGCGACGTTCGACCGGGCCAAGGAGTACGCCTACTACGCGGGCCTCGCCCTCGGCGCCGCACGCGGCGGGGACGACGTCTGGGCGCTGGCGCTGGGCGCGATGGTCCTGCAGACCTGCCGCCACGTCGTGGACTTCTCCTTCAACGAGGCCAACCACGACGCGACGGCGAACACCAGCCCGACCGCCGCGCTGTCCGACAAGCTCGACGCCAGGGGCTGGACGGTCTGGGCGCGCCGGATGATAGTCCTGCCCATCGGCGAACGCTGGGCCATGATCGCCGTGCTGACGGCCGTCACCACCCCCCGCGTCGTCTTCTGGGCCCTGCTCATCGGCTGCGCCTTCGCCGCCTGCTACACCACCGCCGGCCGCCTCCTGCGGTCGCTCACCCGTAAGGCCCGCCGTACCGACCGGGCCGCCCAGGCCCTGGCCGACCTCGCCGACTCCGGACCGCTCGCCGAGCTGGTCGCACGGGCCGCCCGACGGCCGCGGGTCCGCCCCGTCCTCCGTTCCCCCGCACTGATCAGTGCGCTCGGCGCGGCCCTCCTGCTGGCGTTCGCCCTGCTGGAGCCCTTCGGCAGCCCCCTCACGGTTCTGGCCGCCGTGCTGTACGCCGTGTTCGCGGGCGGGGCCGTCGCCCGCCCCCTCAAGGGTGCCCTCGACTGGCTCGTGCCGCCCGTCCTCCGGGTCGCGGAGTACGTCACGATCCTGGTCCTGGCCGCCCGCTCGGACGCCCCGCAGGCGCTTCCGGCCGCATTCGGCCTGGTGGCGGCCGTCGCCTACCATCACTACGACACGGTCTACCGCATCCGCGGCGGCACCGGCGCGCCGCCCGCGTGGCTGGTGCGGACGATCGGCGGCCACGAGGGCCGCACGCTGGTGGTGGCGGTCCTCGCCTCGGCCCTGGCGACCGGGAGCCACTTCACCCTCGCGCTCACCGCCCTCGCGGTGGCCGTCGCGCTGGTCGTGCTCGTGGAGTCCATCCGCTTCTGGGTGTCCTCCGGAGCACCCGCAGTACATGACGAAGGAGAACCCGCATGATCGGCCTCGTACTGGCAGCCGGTGCCGGACGGCGTCTGCGCCCCTACACCGACACGCTCCCGAAGGCCCTCGTGCCGGTCGACGGCGACAAGACGGTCCTCGACCTCACCCTCGCCAACTTCGCCGCCGTCGGTCTCACCGAGGCCGCCATCGTCGTCGGCTACCGCAAGGAAGCGGTCTACGCGCGCAAGGAGGAGCTGGAGGCCACCTACGGCCTGAAGCTCACCCTCATCGACAACGACAAGGCCGAGGAGTGGAACAACGCCTACTCCCTGTGGTGCGCCCGTGACGTCCTGAAGCAGGGCGTCATCCTCGCCAACGGCGACACCGTGCACCCGGTCTCCGTCGAGCAGAACCTCCTCGCCGCACGGGGCGACGGCCAGAAGATCATCCTCGCCCTCGACACGGTGAAGAGCCTCGCCGACGAGGAGATGAAGGTCATCGTCGACGGCCAGGGCGTGCGCCGCATCACCAAGCTGATGGACCCCGCCACCGCCACCGGCGAGTACATCGGTGTCACCCTCATCGAGCCCGAGGCCGCCGAGCCCCTCGCGGACGCGCTGAAGGCCACCTTCGAGCGCGACCCGGACCTCTACTACGAGGACGGCTACCAGGAGCTCGTCAACCGCGGCTTCCAGATCGACGTGGAGTCCATCGGCGACGTCCGCTGGGTCGAGATCGACAACCACGACGACCTCGCGAAGGGCCGTGAGATCGCGTGCCTGTACTGACCCGGCTCATCCCCTCGCCGGTCGTCGTCGACATCAGCTGCGGGGCGATGGACGACCTGGCCGGCCTCCTGGTCGACCAGCGGATCTCCGCCTCCGGCAAGCTGGCCATGGCGATCAGCAACGGCTCCGGCCAGGCGCTGCGCGAGAAGCTCGCGCCGCTGCTGCCGGACGCCGACTGGTACCCGGTCGCCGACGGCAGCATCGACTCCGCCGTGCGCCTCGCCGACGCCATAAAGGGCAAGCGTTACGACGCCGTGGTCGGTCTCGGCGGCGGCAAGATCATCGATGTGGCGAAGTACGCCGCCGCGCGGGTCGGCGTGCCCATGGTGTCGGTCGCGACGAACCTCTCGCACGACGGCATCTGCTCGCCGGTCTCCACCCTCGACAACGACAACGGCCGCGGTTCCTACGGCGTGCCCTCGCCGATCGCCATGGTCATCGACCTCGACATCATCCGCGAGGCGCCGGCGCGGTTCGTCCGCTCCGGCATCGGAGACGCGATCTCGAACATCTCGGCCATCGCCGACTGGGAACTCTCCCACCGGCACACGGGGGAACAGGTCGACGGCCTGGCCGCCGCCATGGCCCGTACGGCGGGCGAATCGGTGCTGCGCCACCCGGGAACCGTCGCCGACGACGAGTTCCTCATCGTGCTGGCCGAGGCCCTCGTCCTGACCGGCATCGCCATGTCGATCAGCGGCGACACCCGGCCCGCGTCGGGTGCCTGCCACGAGATCTCCCACGCGTTCGACCTGCTGCACCCGGCGCGCGCCGCGCTCCACGGTGAGCAGGTCGGACTCGGCGCCGCCTTCGCGATGCACCTGCGAGGCGCCCACGAGCAGTCAGGGCTCTTCGCCGAGGTCCTGCGCCGGCACGGAATGCCGGTGCTGCCCGAGGAGATCGGGTTCTCCGCGGACGAGTTCGTGGCGGCCGTGGAGTACGCGCCGCAGACCCGCCCCGGGCGCTTCACCATCCTCGAGCACCTCGACCTGTCCACCGACCAGATCAGGGACGCGTACGCCGACTATGCCAAGACCATCCGTAGCTGAACTCCGCCCGGTCGTCCATCCGGCCGGAGTGAAGGACCGTCGAAGCGGTGAGCACTGGGGCGGCCGCCTGTACATGCGCGAGATCTCGCTGCGCATCACCCGCCTGCTGGTCACCACCAAGGTCACCCCGAACCAGCTGACCTACGTGATGACCCTCGCGGGCGTCCTCGCCGCCCCCGCGCTGCTGATCCCGGGCATCCCCGGGGCGCTGCTCGGCGCGCTCATGGTCCAGCTCTACCTGCTGCTCGACTGCGTCGACGGCGAGGTCGCGCGCTGGAAGAAGCAGTTCTCGCTCGGCGGGGTGTATCTGGACCGCGTGGGTGCCTACCTGTGCGACGCGGCGGTGCTGGTCGGTTTCGGCCTGCGCGCCGCCGACCTGTGGGGCAGCGGGCGGATCGACTGGCTGTGGGCCTTCCTCGGCACCCTCGCCGCCCTCGGCGCCATCCTGATCAAGGCCGAGACCGACCTCGTCGGCGTCGCCCGCCACCAGGGCGGCCTGCCGCCGGTCAAGGAGTCGGCCGCCGAGCCCCGCTCGTCGGGGATGGCGCTGGCCCGCAAGGCCGCCGCGGCGCTGAAGTTCCACCGGCTCGTCCTCGGTATCGAGGCGTCCCTGCTCATCGTGGTCCTGGCGGTCCTGGACACGGTCCGCGGCGACCTGTACTTCTCCCGCCTCGGCGTCGCGGTCCTGGCCGGCATCGCGCTGCTCCAGACCGTGCTGCACCTCGTCTCCATCCTCGCGTCGAGCAGGCTCAAGTGAGGACGCCGATGCCCCAGTCCCCCGGGGGACGAGCCCCGTATCCCCGAAAATTGGGCGCCGTCATCATCACCATGGGCAACCGCCCCGACGACCTCCGCGCGCTCATCGAGTCCGTCCGCAAGCAGGACGGCGAGCCGATCGAGGTCGTCGTCGTCGGCAACGGCGCCCCCGTCACGGGCGTCCCCGACGGCGTACGCACCATCGACCTCCCGGAGAACCTGGGCATCCCCGGCGGCCGCAACGTCGGCATCGAGGCGTTCGGCCCCGGCGGCACCGACGTGGACGTCCTGCTCTTCCTGGACGACGACGGCCTGCTGCCCCACACCGACACCGCCGAGCTGATCCGCCAGGCGTTCACCGCCGACCCGAAGCTGGGCATCATCAGCTTCCGGATCGCCGACCCGGACACCGGCGTCACCCAGCGCCGGCACGTGCCCAGGCTGCGCGCCTCGGACCCGATGCGCTCCTCGCGCGTGACGACCTTCCTCGGCGGCGCCAACGCCGTCCGCACGAAGGTGCTGGCCGAGGTGGGCGGACTGCCGGACGAGTTCTTCTACGCGCACGAGGAGACCGACCTCGCCTGGCGGGCGCTCGACGCCGGCTGGATGATCGACTACCGCGCGGACATGGTCCTCTTCCACCCGACGACCGCGCCCTCCCGGCACGCCGTCTACCACCGCATGATCGCCCGCAACCGCGTCTGGCTGGCCCGCCGCAACCTGCCCGCGCCCCTGGTGCCGCTCTACCTCGGCGTCTGGCTGCTGCTCACGCTGGCCCGGCGCCCCTCGATGCCGGCGCTCAAGGCCTGGTTCGGCGGGTTCAAGGAGGGCTGGACGTCTCCGTGCGGGCCGCGCCGGCCCATGAAGTGGCGTACGGTGTGGCGCCTGACGAGACTGGGTCGCCCACCCGTCATCTGACAAGCTCGGAATCTGACAAGCTCGTCACCGACAAGCACGGGGCAACCGGGGCCCGGCCGCCACCTGACCCGCCCGCCCCCTATCTGCCGCGCATCTTGGACACGAAAGTTTCAACTTGTGAGTGAGACAACCCATGACGGAGCGATCGCCGTGACCGCCCCGCCATCTCCGGACGCGGGCCTGTCCCCGGCGGAACTGGCCGCCAAGTACGGCCTGTCGGTCAGCGGTGCCCGGCCCGGTCTGGCCGAGTACGTCCGGCAGCTGTGGGGGCGCCGTCACTTCATCCTGGCCTTCTCCCAGGCGAAGCTCACGGCGCAGTACAGCCAGGCCAAGCTCGGCCAGCTCTGGCAGGTGGCGACCCCGCTGCTCAACGCGGCGGTGTACTTCCTCATCTTCGGCCTGATCCTGAACGCCGGCCGCGGCATGGACAAGGAGGTCTACATCCCGTTCCTGGTGACGGGTGTCTTCGTGTTCATGTTCACGCAGACCTCCGTCATGTCCGGCGTGCGGGCGATCTCGGGCAATCTGGGACTGGTGCGGGCGCTGCACTTCCCCCGGGCCTCCCTGCCCATTTCCTTCGCGCTCCAGCAGCTCCAGCAGCTGATGTTCTCGATGGTCGTGCTCTTCGTGATCGCGGCGGCGTTCGGCAGCTACCCCTCGCTGAGCTGGCTGCTGATCCTCCCGGCGCTGGCGCTGCAGTTCCTCTTCAACGTCGGCCTCTCGCTGATCATGGCCCGGCTCGGCAGCAAGACCCCCGACCTCGCGCAGCTGATGCCCTTCGTCATGCGTACCTGGATGTACGGATCGGGCGTGATGTTCTCGATCCCGATCATGCTCAAGGACAAGCCGGCCTGGATCGCCGACGTGCTGATGTACAACCCGGCGGCCATCTACATGGACCTGATCCGGTTCGCGCTGATCGACGGGTACGGCTCGGAGAACCTGCCCTCGCACGTCTGGCTCGCGGCCCTGCTGTGGGCCGTCCTGGTCGGGGTGGCCGGTTTCGTGTACTTCTGGAAGGCAGAGGAGCGGTACGGCCGTGGCTGAGCACACCGACGACGTGACCGCGACCGCCGCCGCCGACGGCGCGCGGATCCCCACCGTCATCGCCGACGACGTGCACATCGTGTACCGGGTCAACGGTGGCGGAGGCGGGAAGGGCAGCGCCACCGCGGCGCTCAGCCGGATCCTCCGCCGCGACAAGGCCGAGTCCCGCGGCGTACGCAAGGTGCACGCCGTGCGCGGTGTCTCCTTCACCGCGTACCGGGGCGAGGCCATCGGCCTGATCGGCACCAACGGCTCCGGCAAGTCGACCCTGCTGCGTGCCATCGCGGGCCTGCTGCCCACGGAGAAGGGCAAGGTCTACACCGACGGCCAGCCCTCGCTGCTGGGTGTCAACGCGGCCCTGATGGGCGACCTGACCGGTGAGCGCAACGTCATCCTCGGCGGGCTGGCCATGGGCATGTCGCGCGAGGAGATCCGCGAGCGCTACCAGGACATCGTCGACTTCTCCGGCATCAACGAGAAGGGCGACTTCATCACCCTTCCCATGCGGACGTACTCCTCCGGCATGGGCGCCCGTCTCCGGTTCGCCATCGCCGCCGCCAAGAACCACGACGTCCTGATGATCGACGAGGCGCTGGCCACCGGCGACCGCAAGTTCCAGATCCGCTCCGAGCAGCGCATCCGGGAGCTGCGCAAGGAGGCCGGCACGGTCTTCCTGGTCAGCCACAGCAACAAGTCGATCAGGGACACCTGCGACCGCGTCCTGTGGCTGGAGAAGGGCGAGCTGCTGATGGACGGCCCCACGGACGAGGTCCTCAGGGCGTACGAGAAGGAGACCGGCAGGTAGCCCGGTCGCACCCGGCCGACGAGGGCCCCTGCGGGAGAGCGGCAGGGGCCCTTCCGGTGGCGCGGGGCGGAAGCGGGCACACGCGGTCGGACCACTGCGCACGGATGCCATGTTTCGGTCAAGTCCCGTGCTGTCCGGGGCTGTTGATGCCAAGAGCGTGACCGTTCCGGGGTGTGTAACACCCCGACATGGCTCCGGACGTTGTACAACGTAAGCTGTACCGGTGCTGATTCGCGGCAAGTGGGGCGATATCCCCCGGGCCTCCCACCGGGCCGGGGCGTGCCTCACCCGCAGGACCGGCGGCGTGTCCGAAATGGGATGTTTTGGGTCGGCAGTGTAGAACGGGAGACGTGACGGCAATGACGGTGAATCCCCAGCCCCGCCTCCGCAAGGGTCCCGCCGTCCCCGCGCCGGGCAGTCCGCAGTGACAGGTACCCGGCAGGTGCGCCCCGACGCCTCCCCACGCACCACACTCGACAAGGCCGCGCACGAGAACTTCCCCGTGGCCCCCTTCTTCCTGCCCCGCGCCTGGCGCGACGACCTGATGGCCGTCTACGGCTACGCCCGCCTCGTCGACGACATCGGCGACGGCGACCTGGCCCCGGGCGGCGCCGACGCCCGCCACCTGGGCGCCGAGGGTGAAACGGACCGGCTCGCCCTCCTCGACGCCTTCGAGGCCGACCTCCGGCTGGTCTTCGACGGCGCCCCGTCCCACCCGCTGCTGCGCGCCCTCCAGCCCACCGTGCGGCGCCACGCGCTCACCCCCGAGCCGTTCCTCGGCCTGATCGAGGCCAACCGCCAGGACCAGCTGGTGCGGCGCTACGGGACGTACGAGGACCTGGTCGCCTACTGCGAGCTCTCCGCCAACCCCGTCGGCCGCCTCGTCCTGGCCATCACCGGCACCACCAGCCCCGAACGCCTCCGCCGCTCCGACGCCGTCTGCACCGCCCTCCAGATCGTCGAACACCTCCAGGACGTCGCCGAGGACCTCGCCCAGGACCGGATCTACCTCCCGGCCGAGGACATGAAACGGTTCCACGTCACGGAGGCCGACCTGGCCCGCCCCACCGGCGGCGCGTCGGTGCGCGCCCTCGTCGCGTACGAGGCCGAACGCGCCCGCCGGCTCCTGGACGACGGGATCCCCCTCGTGGGGAGCGTCCGGGGCAGGCTCCGGCTCCTCCTCGCCGGCTTCGTCGCCGGCGGTCACGCCGCCCTCGACGCGATCGCCGCCGCCGGACACGACGTACTCCCCGGACCGCCCAAGGCCACCAGACCGAACCTGCTGCGCGAAGCGGGAACCGTGTTGCGCAGAGCGCGCAGAGAGGGGTGAGCGGGACCGTGGAAGGACAGACGGAGATGTCCGCGCCGGTGGCGGCCGCCTACGGCTACTGCGAAGCCGTCACCGGACAGCAGGCCCGCAACTTCGCCTACGGCATCCGGCTCCTGCCGACCGGGAAGCGGCAGGCCATGTCGGCGCTGTACGCCTTCTCCCGGCGTGTCGATGACATCGGCGACGGGGCCCTCGCCCCCGAGGCCAAGGCGGACCGGCTCGAAACCACCCGCGAGCTGCTCGACCGGATCCGCAAGGACGCCGTCGACGAGGACGACACCGATCCGGTGGCCGTCGCGCTCGCCGACACCGCACGCCGCTTCCCGCTGCCGCTCGGCGGCCTCGACGAGCTCATCGACGGCGTCCTGATGGACGTGCGCGGCGAGACCTACGAGACCTGGGACGACCTCAAGGTCTACTGCCGGTGCGTCGCGGGCGCCATCGGCAGGCTGTCCCTCTCCATCTTCGGCACCACGCCCGGCGCACGCGGCGCGGCACGCGCCCCCGAGTACGCCGATACACTCGGCCTCGCGCTCCAACTCACCAACATCCTCCGCGACGTTCGCGAAGACGCCGGAACCGGACGCACCTACCTGCCGGCCGACGACCTGGCCAAGTTCGGCTGCTCCGACGGATTCCGCACCACCACCCCGCCCCCGGGTGCCGACTTCACCGGCCTCGTCCACTACGAAGTCCGCCGCGCCCGCGCCCTGTTCGCCGAGGGCTACCGGCTGCTGCCCATGCTCGACCGGCGCAGCGGCGCCTGCGTCGCCGCCATGGCCGGCATCTACCGCCGCCTCCTCGACCGCATCGAGCGCGACCCCGAGGCCGTCCTGCGCGGCCGTGTCTCCCTCCCCGGACACGAGAAGGCGTACGTCGCCGTACGCGGCCTTTCCGGCCTCGACGCCCGTACCGTCTCCCGGCAGCACGTCAGGAGGCGCGCCTAGATGGCCACCATGCCCGCTTCCCGGCCGACGAACCGGCAGAATCGGCGCGCAACCCTCCTCCACCGCCCCGCGTCCCTGACTGCGCCGACCCGACGGGAGACCGCATGAGCGACGACGACCTGACACCGGGCCTCGCCGCGCAAGGCCACGCCGTGGTCGTCGGCGGCGGTCTCGCCGGCGTCACCGCCGCCCTGCGCCTGGCCGACTCCGGACTGCGCGTCACGCTCCTGGAAGGCCGTCCACGCCTCGGCGGCCTCGCCTTCTCCTTCAAGCGCGGCGACCTCACCGTCGACAACGGCCAGCACGTCTACCTCCGCTGCTGCACCGCCTACCGCTGGTTCCTCGACCGCGTCGGCGGCGCCCACCTCGCCCCCCTCCAGCGCCGCCTCGACGTCCCCGTCCTCGACGTCGCCCACCCGCGCGGCCCCCGCCTCGGCCGGCTGCGCCGCGCCGCGCTCCCGGTGCCGCTCCACCTCGCCGCGAGCCTCGCCGGGTACCCGCACCTCTCGCTCGCCGAGCGCGCCGGTGTCGGCCGTGCCGCCCTCGCCCTGAAGAAGCTCGACCCGGCCGACCCCGCCCTCGACGGCATCGACTTCGCCACCTGGCTCGCCCGCCAGGGCCAGTCCGAGCGTGCGGTCGAAGCGCTGTGGGACCTGATCGGCGTCGCCACCCTCAACGCCGTCGCCCCGCGCTCCTCCATGGGCCTGGCGGCCATGGTCTTCAAGACCGCCCTGCTCACCGACCCCGGCGCCGCCGACATCGGCTGGGCGCACGTCCCGCTCGGCGAGCTGCACGACACCCTCGCCCGCAAGGAGCTGGACGCCGCCGGCGTACGCACCGAACTGCGCGCCAAGGTCAGCGCCGTCCTGCCGAGCGCACACGGCCGCTGGGCCGTCGACGTGCCCGGCGAGCGGCTGGAGGCCGACACCGTCGTCCTCGCCGTACCGCAGCGCGAGGCCCACGACCTGCTGCCGCCGGGTGCCCTGGACGACCCCGGCAAGCTGCTCGACATCGGAACGGCCCCCATCCTCAACGTCCACGTCCTCTACGACCGCAAGGTGCTGCGCCGCCCGTTCTTCGCCGCGCTCGGCTCGCCGGTCCAGTGGGTCTTCGACCGCACGGACGCCTCCGGATACACCGACGGCCAGTACCTGGCCCTGTCCCAGTCGGCCGCCGAGGACGAGATCGACGAGCCCGTCTCGGTGCTCCGCGAGCGCTACCTGCCCGAACTCGAGCGACTGCTGCCGGCGGCACGCGGCGCGAAGGTGCGGGACTTCTTCGTCACCCGGGAGCGGACGGCGACGTTCGCCCCCGCCCCCGGCGTCGGACGGCTGCGGCCCGGCGCCCGCACCAACGCGCCGGGCCTCCACCTGGCCGGCGCGTGGACCGCCACCGGCTGGCCCGCGACCATGGAGGGCGCGGTACGCAGCGGTTTCACCGCCGCGGGCGCAGCGCTCTCGGCCCTCGGCCGCCCCCATGTACATCCGCTCGAGGAGGCGGCATGAGCCTGAGTACTGGAACCAGAGGAGAGACCGTGCCGACTGTGCCCCCGGTGAAACCGGCCGTCGACACCGCGGACGTCACCGCGCTGCTGGAGCGGGGCCGGACCATGTCCACCCCGGTGCTGCGCACGGCCGTGAAGCGGCTCGCGCCGCCCATGGACACCGTGGCCGCCTACCACTTCGGCTGGATCGACGCCCACGGCCGGCCCGCCGACGGCGACAGCGGCAAGGCCGTGCGCCCCGCCCTCGCCCTGCTGTCGGCCGAGGCGGCGGGCGCGCCGCCCGAGACCGGCATCCCCGGCGCGGTCGCCGTGGAGCTCGTGCACAACTTCTCCCTGCTGCACGACGACCTGATGGACGGCGACGAGCAGCGCCGCCACCGCGACACCGTATGGAAGGTCCACGGCCCGGCGCAGGCCATCCTCGTCGGCGACGCCCTCTTCGCGCTCGCCAACGAGCTGCTGCTGGAGCTCGGCACCGTCGAGGCCGGCCGCGCCACCCGCCGGCTGACCACGGCCAGCCGCAAGCTCATCGACGGCCAGGCCCAGGACATCTCATACGAGCACCGCGAGCGGGTCACCGTCGAGGAGTGCCTGGAGATGGAGGGCAACAAGACCGGTGCCCTGCTCGCCTGCGCCTGCTCCATCGGCGCCGTCCTCGGCGGCGCCGACGACCGCGTCGCCGACACCCTGGAGGCGTACGGCTACCACCTGGGCCTCGCCTTCCAGGCCGTCGACGACCTGCTCGGCATCTGGGGCGACCCGGACGCCACGGGCAAGCAGACCTGGAGCGACCTGCGCCAGCGCAAGAAGTCCCTGCCCGTCGTCGCCGCGCTCGCCGCGGGCGGACCGGCCTCCGAGCGCCTCGGGGAACTGCTGACGGCCGACGCCAAGAACCCCGACCTCGACAGCTTCTCCGAGGAGGAGTTCGCCATGCGCGCCGCCCTCATCGAGGAGGCGGGCGGCCGGGAGTGGACCTCCGAGGAGGCCCGCCGGCAGCACGCCGTCGCGATCGAGGCGCTGCACCGAGTCGACATGCCGGAACGGGTCCGCGCGCAGCTCACCGCGCTCGCGGACTTCGTCGTCGTACGAAAGCGATGACCACCATCGGGACCATCACCCGCACCATATGAATCGCTAGTCGCCGGCCGGTGCCCCGCACCGGCCGACGGCCCACCCGCAGCCGCAGAACACCAACTGCACGAAGGGGAAGCCATGACAGCGACGACCGACGGAAGCACCGGGGCCCTGGAGCCCCATGCCCCCTCGGCCACCGGAACCACCACCGGGACGACGACCACCACCACGACCCCCGCCGCGAGTGACGTACGGGACGTCGCCGCGCGGGCCGCCCAGCGCGCCATCGAACACCTCCTCGCCCACCAGGACGACGAGGGCTGGTGGAAGGGCGACCTGGAAACCAACGTCACCATGGACGCAGAGGACCTCCTGCTGAGGCAGTTCCTCGGCATCCAGGACGAGGCGACCACCCACGCCGCCGCCCTCCACATCCGCGGCGAGCAGCGCGAGGACGGCACCTGGGCCACCTTCTACGGCGGGCCCGGCGAGCTGTCCGCCACCGTCGAGGCGTACGTCGCGCTGCGCCTGGCCGGCGACCGGCCCGACGAGCCGCACATGGCCCGCGCCGCCGCCTGGGTCCGCGACCAGGGCGGCATCGCCTCGGCCCGCGTCTTCACTCGCATCTGGCTGGCACTGTTCGGCTGGTGGAAGTGGGAGGACCTGCCCGAGCTGCCGCCCGAGCTGATCCTCCTGCCGAAGTGGTTCCCCCTCAACATCTACGACTTCGGGTGCTGGGCCCGGCAGACCATCGTGCCGCTCAGCGTCGTCTCCGCCAAACGGCCCGTCCGCCCCGCGCCGTTCACGCTCGACGAACTGCACACCGACCCCCGGGTCCCCAATCCGCCCAACGCCCTGGCCCCCTCGCGGAGTTGGGAAGGCGCCTTCCAGCGGCTCGACAAGGCCCTGCACGCCTACCACCAGGTCGCCCCGCGGTGGCTGCGCAAGGCGGCGATGAACACCGCCGCCCGCTGGATCGTCGAACGGCAGGAGAACGACGGCTGCTGGGGCGGCATCCAGCCACCCGCCGTCTACTCCCTCATCGCTCTCCACCTGCTGGGTTACGACCTGGGGCACCCGGTGATGCGCGCGGGCCTGGAGTCGCTCGACCGGTTCGCCGTCTGGCGCGACGACGGCGCCCGCATGATCGAGGCCTGCCAGTCACCCGTCTGGGACACCTGCCTCGCCACCATCGCCCTGGCCGACGCGGGGCTCCGCCCCGACCACCCGGCCCTCGTCAAGGCGGCCGACTGGATGCTCGGCGAGGAGATCGTCCGCCCCGGCGACTGGGCCGTCCGCCGACCCGGACTCACCCCCGGCGGCTGGGCGTTCGAGTTCCACAACGACAACTACCCGGACATCGACGACACCGCCGAGGTCATCCTCGCGCTGCGCCGCGTCAAGCACCCGCACCCGGAGCAGATCGAGGCGGCGATCCGGCGCGGCGCCAACTGGACCGTTGGCATGCAGTCGCGCGACGGCGCCTGGGGTGCCTTCGACGCCGACAACACCAGCCCCTTCCCCAACCGGCTGCCGTTCTGCGACTTCGGCGAGGTCATCGACCCCCCGTCCGCCGACGTCACCGCGCACGTGGTGGAGATGCTGGCCCACGAGGGCAAGGCCCGTCACCCCCGCACCCGCCGGGGGATCGCCTGGCTGCTGGCCGAACAGGAGGCGAGCGGCGCCTGGTTCGGGCGCTGGGGCGTCAACTACGTCTACGGAACCGGCTCTGTGGTGCCGGCCCTCACCGCCGCCGGGTTGCCCACCTCGCACCCGGCCGTCCGCCGGGCCGTCGCCTGGCTGGAGTCGGTCCAGAACGACGACGGGGGCTGGGGCGAGGACCTGCGCTCCTACCGGGAGCAGGAGTGGATCGGCCACGGCGCCTCCACCGCCTCGCAGACGGCGTGGGCGCTGATGGCCCTGCTGGCGGCCGGGGAGCAGGAGTCCAAGGCCGTGGAGCGCGGCGTCATGTGGCTCGCCGAGACCCAGCGGGAGGACGGCTCCTGGGACGAGCCGTACTTCACCGGCACCGGCTTCCCCTGGGACTTCTCCATCAACTACCACCTGTACCGGCAGGTCTTCCCGCTGACCGCGCTCGGCCGGTACGTCAACGGCGAACCGGTGGTCGGCCGGCTCGGCAAGGGGGCTTGATGGCGGCAGAACCGGAGCCCCCCGGTTCCGCTCACACTCCCTCACCACCGGACGCGGCGCCGATGCTGATCGCCTGCGCGCTCGGCATCGAGCAGCTCGCGCTGCGCAGCGGCCGCCGCCGCCACGGAGGGGCGTCGCCCGGTCCGGTCACCGTGCTCCGCACCGGCATGGGTCCGGCGAACGCCCAGCGGGCCGTCACCCGGGCGCTGGAGGGCGGGGAGCTGCGCGGTGCCGCGGTCGTCGCGTCCGGCTTCTGCGCCGGGCTGGAGCCGGGCATGCACCCGGGCGACCTGGTCGTCGCCGACGAGACCCGTGGCCCCGGCGGCTCCACCCCCTGCACGGGCACGGAGCTGCTGGTCCAGGCGCTGGCGCGGGCGGTTCCCGGCCGCACGGTGCACACCGGCCCGCTGACCGGCTCCGACCACGTCGTACGCGGTCAGGAACGGGCCCAGTTGCGCGGCACGGGGGCGATCGCGGTCGACATGGAGTCCGCCGCCACCCTGCGCAGCGCGCTGAGCACGGGCGTCCGGTCCCGCCCGGTAGCGGCCGTACGGGTGATCGTGGACGCTCCGGAGCACGAGCTCGTCCGCATCGGCACGGTGCGCGGGGGAATATCGGCCTTCCGTGTTCTCCGTTCGGTATTGCCCGCTTTCTTTGAATGGCACCGTTCTTTGCTGCTCCCCAGGAGGTGAGCCAGATGGCCATGCCGCTTCGCCAGACCATCCGGGTAGGGACGTATCTCTTCGAACAGAAGCTGCGCAAGCGGCAGAAGTTCCCGCTCATCGTCGAACTGGAGCCGCTGTACGCGTGCAACCTCGCATGCGAGGGCTGCGGCAAGATCCAGCACCCGGCCGGGGTCCTGAAGCAGCGCATGCCGGTCGCCCAGGCGGTCGGAGCGGTCCTGGAGTCCGGTGCGCCGATGGTGTCCATCGCGGGCGGCGAGCCCCTGATGCACCCGCAGATCGACGAGATCGTGCGCCAGCTGGTCGCCAAGAAGAAGTACGTGTTCCTCTGCACCAACGCCCTGCTGCTGCGCAAGAAGATCGAGAAGTTCACGCCTTCGCCGTACTTCGCCTTCGCCGTGCACATCGACGGTCTGCGTGAACGGCATGACGAGTCGGTCGCCAAGGAGGGGGTGTTCGACGAGGCGGTGGAGGCCATCAAGGAGGCCAAGCGCCGGGGCTTCCGGGTCACCACCAATTCCACCTTCTTCAACACCGACACCCCGCAGACCGTCATCGAGGTGCTCAACTTCCTCAACGACGACCTGAAGGTCGACGAGATGATGATCTCGCCCGCCTACGCCTACGAGAAGGCGCCCGACCAGGAGCACTTCCTGGGCGTCGAGCAGACCCGCGAGCTGTTCCGGAAGTCCTTCGCGGGCGGCAACCGGCGGCGCTGGCGGCTGAACCACTCACCGCTCTTCCTGGACTTCCTGGAGGGCAAGGCCGACTTCCCCTGCACCGCCTGGGCGATCCCCAACTACTCGCTCTTCGGCTGGCAGCGGCCCTGCTACCTGATGGCGGACGGTTACGTCCCGACGTACCGGCAGCTCATCGAGGAGACGGACTGGGACAAGTACGGCCGGGGCAAGGACCCGCGCTGCGCCAACTGCATGGCCCACTGCGGTTACGAGCCGACCGCCGTCCTCGCCACCATGGGCTCGCTCAAGGAGTCCCTGCGCGCCGCCCGTGAGACGGTCTCCGGAAGCCGGGGGTGAGGTGATGCCGGAGCCCGTGGGTCTCGGGCTGCCCGCGCCGCCGCCCCGGCCGATCGCCGTGCGCCGGGCCTCCCGGCGCATCCGGGTCGGGTCGGTGGCCGTCGGTGGTGACGCGCCCGTGTCGGTGCAGTCGATGACCACCACGAGGACGTCGGACATCGGTGCCACGCTCCAGCAGATCGCCGA
>NZ_JBEPEL010000086.1:0-28770 GCF_040300825.1 Streptomyces sp. NPDC000229 | reverse complement strand
GACGAGTTGCTCGCCCGGGAGCCGGCGCCGCACTCGCCGTCGGTGGCGTTCCAGTCGCCCTCGTCCTTGGGGTCGGCGTCACGGCCGTTGCCGTCCTTGCTCTTGCCGTCCGAGTCGCCGGCCGCGGCAACACCGGCCCCGAACATGGTGAAACTCCCGAGCATGGCAGCTACCAGGGCAGCACTGCGGATCTTACGCACAACGTCTCCACTTCCGTCAGAGTTGACGTGATCAGTGAGGGGAAACCGTACAAGCCTGAACACTAAGCCACATATGCCTCACTTCAGGCGCAACACGCCGATATATCTCTGCATATCGGCGTGGCCGGGCGGCAGTGGCGGTTGCGAGCTCACTGCTCGGATGGCGCGGCGCAAGGGGGTCGTCTCGGTCACCGTGTCCCCGTCGCACCCGGGGCCCAGCACTCGGACCGGATGCCGCCGCCGCTGTCGGCCCAGGCTCCCGCCCGCTTGGTGCGCGCCCGCCAACAGGGTGTCGGTACGGGGAATAGGGGCAATCGGATCAAGCCCTCACCCTCCCCTTGCATCGGCCGCCCTCTCGGTTTCGTCTTGTCGGGCAGCAACGCCAACGACTGCACCCGCTTCGAGCAAGTGATGGTGCTGGTCGAGGGTCAGCCGACGGGGGCGACGAGTTCGGGGTCGCTTGTGCCGCCCTCGTACTGTGCGCGCGTGGCGGGCAGGGTCAGCAGGTCGCGGATGATGTTTTCGTCTCCAGGGACGTCCGGGGGGACATGCTCAAGCCCGGTGGCCGCTCACCCTTCGCTCCGGCCCAGGACCTGCCCCCCGTCTCCGACGCCCGCCTGTTCTCGATGGGGCTCCTGACCAACCTGCTCAACCCCAAAATCGTTCAGATGCAGGCCGCTCCTCCCCCGCCGGGTACGGCGCCGAGCACTGGGAGGTCACCGGCTGGGTCACCTCCTACGAGGCGATGGCCACCGGTGAGATGAGCACGGTCGCCGACACGGTCCGGCGCCTGACCGGCCATGCCCCGATGATCCTGCGCGGTGTGACGGATCCGGGCGGCGTCAGTCCTCGCCGCGGACGATGTTCCGCTCGCCCGTGGGGCCTTCGGGCTACCACGAAACGGACGCCCGTCAGGAGGCGTCGCCCGGTTCCGCGAGGTCGCGTTCGACGCAGAACTCGTTGCCCTCGGGGTCGGCCAGGGTCACCCAGCCCCTCCCGTCGGGCCGTCGGTGGTCGCCGACCAGGGTGGCGCCGAGGGCGAGGAGGCGCTCCACCTCCTCGTCCCGCGACCGGTCCTGGGGCTGGAGGTCCACGTGGACCCGGTTCTTCACGGTCTTCCGCGTCCGGCACCGCGACGAACAGCAGCGCCGAGCCCGGGGCCACGACCAGGGCTTCGGGGTCGCCCGGTGAGTCCTCGTCGGTGACCTTGCCGTCCAGGACGGCGGCCCAGAACTGGGCCAGGGCGTAGGCGTTGGAACAATCGAAGGTGAGGTGGCGCACGAGAGAAGCCATGCGGCGCACTATCCGGCGTGCGTGCTGCCCCTGTCACTGCGTTATCCCGGACGTACATTCTTCGATGCAGCGCGGGCTCGTCTGCGCTCACGATGTTTTCGGTTCCGCACGCCGTGACGCTGGATGCATGACCGAGACCCTTCGTGCTCCCGTGCACAACGCCACGAAACGCCTCGCCCTCCTCGACGTACTGCGCGGAGTCGCCGCCGTGGGTGAAGGCCCGCCGGCCAGATGGTGTCGGCGTTTCAGGGGCGTGGGTGCGGGGACGGTGCCGGGCGGCAGGATACGCAGGGAGCTCACGACGGCGCGGCCCGCCGCCACCACCGGACGCTCAACGCGCCCGCGAAACAGGTCCCGCGGTCCCGGCGAACGTCGTGGGGCGGCGCTATCTGCGGCACCCGGGCCTCGGGGGTTTGATTTCGTTTGCACCCCTACAACTGCACCCACAAGCCGTTGATCAGTATGCGGATGGCTCCTTAGCGATGGTTCAGGCCCCGCCGCTACGCTCGGCGGAGCTGCGCAGCGCTTCTATGACGCTGGGCGCGGATCTCAGCGACGGACAGTACGGTCCGGCCGTCCGGCAGCCGAACGGCGGGGGCTCCGCGCTCGGGAGCGGGGGCACAGGCGCGCCACGGACCCTGTACCGATCCGTTCCTGTCACGGCCTGATGACCGAGTGTGGCGGATGGCGCTGCCATGATGGAGATCGAGGCGCGGTGACGGTATCTGTTTCCGGGGGTGTCCGGTCGGCTGCTGCGGCCTTGGCAGGTGCAGTGCGCTGTCGAGCGGGCTTTGCTCTTCCTGAGTCGGTCCATGGACGGGGGCGGTGCCCCATCGGCGGGGCTGGCGCTCGACCCCTGCTTCAGGCGCGGGGTCGCCGTTGTCCAGGCGCGGGCTGTTCTTCGTGAACGCTTCGGCGCTGACCCTGGGTTCGACCTGGGCGATGAGGCGTTCACGGCCATGGTCGCCTTGATGCTCCTGCCACCCGCCGCCGCCTCGGACGGGTGGGAGTTGGTGCCGCGGCTGGCCCGCCAGATCGAGTCGGCCCGGTGGCAGCGGAGGTATCGTTTCTTCCCCGGTGGCAACGGTTTTTCCGCCGACACCGACTGCACGGGCCTGGCCGTCGGTGCCTTGTACGAGCACGGTCTGCTTTCCTCTGCGGACCTCGAAGCGCACATTGTCGACCTGCTGCGCTCAGCGCCCCTGCCGGGCAGCGTCTGGGGCCAGGACGGGCGCGGTCACGACGGTGGGGCCTGTCGATCGCGGGGCTTGATGGTCTATTGGGAGGACGGTCTCGAGCCCGGCACCCTGCCCCGGGGACGCAAGCACGATGCGGTCGCCTGCGCCAACGCCCTCTACACGCTCCAGCTCAATGGCAGCCCCCTGACCGTGGATGGCCTGGCCGTGGTCGAGGCCACCACGCGCTACCTGGCCGATATGCGGAATCCGGCCGGTATCTGAACGGGACCCGCTATTACCCCTCACCGGATGCGTTCCTCTACGCGGCGTCCCGGCTGTGCGCCCGCTTCCCGAACAGCACCAGTGGTCTGGCCGGGCCGGTGCGGCGGGCCTTCCTCCACCGGGAGACAACCACCCCGTCGCGGGCCTTGGCCGCGACGCCGGGCGAATCGCTCGACCTGGCGTTCCGGACGCTGGCCGCCGACCACCTGGGTCTGACGGCCGGCCAGGCCGAACGGCGCGTGTTGCTGGCCGGGGCCCAGCAGGACAACGGATCCTGGCCTGCGTGCGCCTACTACCGCATGGGCCGCTTCCTCGTGTACTTCGGCTCCCCCTACCTCACCACCGTCTTCGCCCTCACGGCACTACGGCCCAGGACAGACCTCACTGCGGCCCCCGCACCTGCCGGCCTTACCGCCAACGAGGAGGCTCGCCCGTGACCCCGCCCGCGCCCACTGGCATGTGTGACATCGACTTCGGCATCCGTGTCCCGGACCGGATCCACCCCGGCGCCGAGGCGAACGGCTCCTGGCGTGGGCGAGCGGGGTCGGCCTGGCGCCTGGGCCACGGAAGCGGCGCCGGCCGGCCGCAGCCGGTTTCCATCTGGTGGCCGCCCGCATCCTGCCCGACGCCGCCCAGAGCAGGGTAGAGCTTTTCGCCCAGTGGGCGCTGTGGCTCCTGCACCTGGACGGCGAGCAGGACGAAGGCGCCATGGGCAGCAGCGCCGAGACGCTGCGCGCCACGTACGCCGCGTTCACCTCCGTCATGCAAGGCGGGCCGTCACCAGCCGGCGCACGGCCGTCGGTGCGCGCGCTCGCCGATCTGTGGCCCCGCACCTGCACCGGCATGTCCCCGGCCTGGCGCCGCCGCATCGCCGGGCACATGCAACGCCACCGCGACGCCTTCCTCACCCAGACGCGGCAGGCCGAGCGCCCCGCACAGCCGTACGGCGCCCACCAGCACGCCGAAGCCGACGCGCACGCAGAACACGCAACTCAACCGCGGCATCAGGGCGTCGTAGGCCGGTTGGTACTCCAGGCCCTCCCGGGCGATCTCCTCCCAGACCTCGGTGCCGGAAAGGGCGTAGATCGGGTGCCAGGTCAGTACGAGCCGCTTGCCGTTGCTGGTGCGGGTGTCGATGGACAGCGGCAGCTTCCTGCTGCGCGCAGCAGATTCGGCGGCCCGGATGCCGAGGCAGTTGATGACGATCGCCTGCCGGTCCAGGCCGAGAGCGGCGACGATCGCGGTGAGCAGCACGTCGGAGTGAGGTGTCGGCGTACAAATAGGGCTTGCCCAGGGGGCCTGACCAGGTAAAACGCTCAAGATCACGAAAGGGGGGTTCACACCTCCGGTAGTACCTCCGGTGCAACTTTGGGTCCACCTCTGCAGACAACTGTGGGTGCAACCCTCTTCAAGGGCGCCGCCCGGCAGGCTTGCCCAAGCCTCACGGACCGCCCGAGCCGTCGAACTGGCGCAGGAAGTCGGCCAGCTGCCGGCGCTGACGCTGCTCTTCGGCGAGCTGCCGGGCGAGCTTGGAGCGGTCGACGTGGGACTCCATCGCTTCGAGGACCAGGCGCTGAAGCTCGGCGGGGTCCAGGGCTTCGACCTCCCACTGGACGGGCTGGTCGAGATCGAAGCCGTACCGTCGCGCGAAGGCCGGCCAGCGCGGGTCGTCCTGTTTGCCCTCGGCCGCGGGAAGTTCGTAGGCCTGCGTCTGTTCGTAGGTGAGGACGATGCGCTCGACCTTCGACCAGCAGCCGGTGCGGGCGACCCAGTCGGGTTCGATGTCGGCGCCGGAGCAGTCGAAGTCTCCGACGTAGAGCAGTACGGCAGGGTGCGGGTCGCGGGCGGTGCGGGCCCGCACGACGTCCACGTACGACTGGGAGCCGAAGCCGCGTACGACCAGGACGAGGATGCCGAGATCGGCCAGCCACTCGGTGAACATGCGGCGCAGCGTGTCCTTCTCGGCTGCGACGTACGCGGTTCTCTGGCCGGCGGTGCGGTCCAGGGCCAACCATCCGGGGACCTCGGCGAGGAAGGCGGAGGCGTTGGCCCAGGCCGGGGGGACGTGGACTTCGCGCAGGGTGTCGATCAGGTCGGGGAAGTGGCCGTCGCGGCGGGCCTGAGCCAGCTGGGAGGACAGGCGCCGGTAGATGGGCGGCGTGTTGGGAAGGAGCCCTTCGGCGACGAGGCGGTAGTGGGCCTGGCGCAGAGTGCAGCCCAGCTCCCCGTACGCGGTCACGATGGCCCGGGCGCGGTCGACGATGGCTGGCCCGTGGAGGCGTCCCATACCAGTACGTGTACCCGACGGCGTTGCTGCTGGTCAGTGTGGTGGGCAGGCCTCGGGGGCGGGCCGCTGGGCAAGCCCCGGGTGTGGTTGTGACTGAGCACGACACCTGGCCCGATAGGACAACTTCAAGAGCCCGTTCCCGTGAAGGCCGAGGTCATGCGCAAGGCCGCCCAGGATGAGCTGGACCTGGCACGCGACCTGCGCAAGGCCCTCAAGGCGGGTCGCGTGAAGTATGTACTGGTGAAGGGGAACTCCGACCCGGCCACGAAGACCCACCAGGGCTACCTGATGAAGGAATACGACATCAGCCTGCCCAAGAAGGATGAAGATGATCAGGATTCCACGGCATGAACTCATGACCGGGGCGCTGTCTGAGGTACTGCGAGTGCAGGAGGCAGGCCTCGAGGAGGAGCTCGAAGACCTTGAGGAGGACCCCGAGTGGTTCTCCATGGCCCTGAGGTCCGCGACCACCATTCTCGCCACTCGCTGCTCGGGGGATCCCGAGGCCGACAAGCTGGAGGCCTGGAAGGCCTGTGTCCGTGCGATGCAGATCGGCCACGCCTCTTTGTCTCGGCCCGTGCGACCACACCGACCGTCACTTGCCTGGTCGTCGACATAGAACACGTCTTCCGTTCCGGTGCCGTGCCCTGAGCCCACGCGGGGAACTGGCTCACGGCCTTCTGGCTGTCCTGTGTGTGCCGTGACCGGGAGCGCACGAACGACCTGTGCCAGGTGCCCGTCTCCCTGCTGCGCGAGTCGGGTGCCGACTTCGACCCGTACATCTACGCATGGGTCGAGGCACTGCAGGCGTACTGGCGCAAGCAGCCCGACCTCGGCGACAAGCTGCGCGCCGCGGTGGACGGCACCGACGCCGAGGCAGTACAGCCCGCCTTGCGAAGCGCCGTACTGAACCTCATGTATCCCCCCATGAACCTCTTGACCCAGCTGATTCGCGGAGACCAGGACAGGTTCAACACCGAGCTGGCCAAGAGCGTGGAATGGCACAAGGGCTACTGGACCCGCAGCGAGAAGCTGGAGCAGGATCCCGACGGATTCCTCGCGCTCGCTCCCTTGGCCATTGCCTGCCTGGCTCTCGACTCCGGGTTCAGCCTGGAAGTCGAATCGGAGTACCTGCCCAAGTACCTGCTCGACGGCGGCTGGGTGAACGAGTTCCCCATGTAGTCAACGCGCCCCAGCGCAGTCGAACCGACGAATAGGACCCGTATGCCTCCCGGTACCCCGCCCACCACCGCCGCCCAGGCCGTGGAAATCGTCCGCAGCCAGTACGCTCAGCCCAAGCTCCCCGACGGCACCCCCGCCGAACTCAAGGTCCACGAGTTCGACATCGGCTACCTGGTCTACGCGGTCTTCCCGCGCCGCACCGACGCCGCCGGCCGCTCGCAGCCCTCCCCGCCCGGCGGAGCCAAGATCGTGGTCTCCAAGGAGACCGGCGAGTCCGTCACCGTCCCCAACTACCCGATCGAGCAGGCCATCGCGCTCTACCGCAAGGCCTTCGAGCGCAGCGACTGAGCCTTCGTCCGACACGAGACTGGCTTTGAGGTCATCCGCCCGCGCGATCGGCCACCAGGGCGGCGAGCTGCTGGCATTCGGTGTCGTACGACGATCGCGTGTGTGATCGTCCCGTCCTGCGCCTCCCAGACAATCTCCACGGAGCCCTCCTCGGGTAGCGTGGCGAGGACCGCGCCGGCGTCGGGGGTCAGGTCGGGCCGAATGGTCAACAGGGCGCGCGGGCCAAGGCCGGCGCGCACCATGTCGAGGTTCTCCTGCGTGAGGCGGTGCCAGCGTGCGGCGTTGCGGACGTATGCCTCTTCCAGGAGTGCCGTCTGCCGTGAGGCCGGCTCCGTGCGCACGCGGGCCCAGAAGTCCTCGTCAGCTGGCTCCGTCACTTCGGGTTCCTTGAGCTCCGCGGCGTAGGGCGAGGCCGTCAGCGGTTCTGGGGAGAGGCCGAGTTCCCGGGTATGGGCCACGGCTTTTGTGCAGAGCCGGTCGCTGCCCACATACATGTACTGGTCCCACCCGACGTGCACGGTGAACGCGTCCCCCGCCTCCAGCCGACACCAGGCGCCCTGGTCGCGGAGCATGGCCCGGACCAGCTCCAGAGCCACTGGTAGGGAGACCTCGGCACCGGCGTGGTAGCCGGTGAGGCCGGGCGGGAAGAGCCCACTGAGGCCGTGTCCCTCCAGGGGCGGCTCCACCCCGAAGGGGACGAAGCCGGTCGCCGAGGGCTCACGGATCTCCAGCCGGCCGATGCCCGAGGCCTCCGTAAAGGCCACGATTGCCGCCAGGTACGCCGCTTCGACCGGCCCGTGATCGCTGACCGTGTCCTCGACGCCGGTGCAGTGGCCGGGCTCGTCACGGTTGATGGCGCTCCATGAAAACGGCCACCCCTCGCTCGGGGCACCCCACACCTGCTCAGTGGATCTCCCCACCCATCGGCCATCCACCTGTCCAGGGGTGGCCCGGAGGCCGGCGCGCAGCGTGGCCGCAGGCGCCTCTGACCGGCCGGCACGGCCCGCACACTGCACGAGCGGGTGGCGCCGGTCGACAACGCGAGCGGCGCTCGCTCAGCCTGTCCTGACCACCCAGGCCATGGCCAGGGCGGGAGCCAGGCACGACAGGAGGGCAAGCGGCCGGGCGTAACCCGCCACCTCGAGTTCCAGGGCAGTGGGCACGAGCAGTGCCCCACCAGTCAGGAGGATGCCGAGCGCGGGAAGGTGGACTTTGGGGCGGAATCTGCGCAGCCGGTGCAGATCCTTCGCGCTGGCGTACGCCCTCAGGCCGCCGCCTATGGCCAGGATGAGGGGCCAGATCCAGATGCCGAGAAAGGCGACGAAGATCAGGCGGGGGTTGGAGCGTTCACCGTTTTCGGTCACGGGCGTCCCGGGGTCGCGGGGAGCGTAGTAGACATCCATCTCGGTACCGGGCACGGGCGGCTTGTGGCGGGTGTACATGCCGGGGACTGTGATCTCGCGGGGGCCGTCCTCGTACGGGATCCGCAGGGTGAGGTCGGTGAGGTAGTACGGCTCGATGTCCTCGTCGCCCTCCTGGAACTCCGGCAAGCCGGCAAGACGGACAACCCTCACCTCGTACTCGCCGTATCCGGCACGCTCCAGGCGCTCGGTCTCACGGCCGTATGAGCTGCTGACGGTGAAGGCCGTCAGAAAGGCGGCGAAGGTGGCCACGGGGACGCCGAAGCCTATGAGATAGGGCAGGACCGGGTTCGGCCGCCGAGTCTCCCGAAAGGGCTTGCTGAGCGGGTCGCGGGCACGGGCAACGGCCTTGTACGAGGCGATCACCCAGCCCGCCGCGCAGACCACGGCGAGGCCGGCGAGGACCAGCTCGACTACGAGCGGCGGGTACGGCGAGACCCCCCAGACGGAGGCGACCACGGCGCCCACCCCGCTGAGGAGCATGCCCCAGCCGGTGAACGTGGTGGCGGCACTGCGGGCGGGCATGCTCATGGCGTGCAGCATATGCGGCCCCGCTCGGGCGCTGTCGCGGGCTCCCTGCACGTGCCCGGTCGATCGAGGCGCTCGGCGGCCGCGGCCGCGAGTGGGCGTCGCGGACAGGTTCTGCCCTCACGTCAGAGGCGGGTTCCAGGCGGGCTCGTAGCCGGTGACCACCGCCGGCCGGCGTCCGGCCCCGCTGCCGCCGTTAAGTCCGGTTGAGATACGGCTTTTCTCCCATTCCGCCGAGCGCCGGACTGAGTGGGGCGACGAGCAGCCATGGCCGTTGCCAAGGATTCCCATCACGGCCGGCGGGGTCGTACTTGGTGATCCGGTAGACGTACGACGGCGACACGCTGTTCCCTGGACGGTCAGAAGGGGTGCCAGCGTAGTTCCCCGGTCCCAAAGAGCTTGATCAAGGAGATCCGGAAGCTGCCCTGCGGGCCATCTATCGCGCACGGAGGTCAAGTAGCACACACAAGGGCCATCTATCGCGCTCAGTCGCAGTAGTTGGGCAAGCCGGGGCTGGGGCGGCCCGAACGATGCGTGGCCTCTCGACCGCCAACACCCATGACAGCCAGGCCCCGAAGCCCATGGTGCTCGGTCGCCAAGGAGACACGACCCCCACTGCGGCCGACACTTCAAACCCCAGCGGCTGCATGCCGCACGATGTCCTGACTCACCGGATACCGCAGACTCAACCACCGCTACGAACGACACCCCCGCAACTACCTGCCCTTTCTCGGCCTCGCCGCCGCACTCTGCTGCTACAAGCGACTCCTCGGCCTCACCACACAGGACGCGGTCTGAGAAGATCGCCGCCGTCGTCCGGGACACCGGGGTTATCTGACACGGCATCAGCGCCGAGGAGCTACGGCTTCCAGGTGGGCAGTAGCTCGGCGATGCGGGTGGCGGTGCAGCGGGGGTCGTACAGCTCCTGGGCGAGAGCCGTGAGCTGGTCGCCGCTTGGGTCGGCGAGGATGCCGCTGGCGTTGAGATACATGACGGCGACGGCGCAGGCACCGGTGAGGTGGGAGCGCTCGAGCCAGCGGCAGCGGCCGAGAGTGGGGACCAGGGCGGCGGCTCGGACGTAGGGCCCGCCGTACACGGGCTGCTCGAGCAGCTCGGCGCGGTGACGGGTGACGGCGGCGATCGGTACGCCGAGCTCGTCGGGTGCCGGGTCACGGTGGCCGGCGCGTTCGGCGTGGGTCAGCATGGCGAGGTGGCCTGGCGGCGACTGCGGACCGGCAGTGGACGGCTGTCGATGACAGCGCGGGAGGCGGCAGCGAGGCGACAGCCGGCGCGGCGCCGGAGTGGCGGGGCACCAGGTCCGCATCGCTTGTAGGTCCGTCCAGGCCGCCTCCGACGTGGGCTTGGAGGGACAGCGGCCACGGTGGCCGGGTCACGACAGCAATGTCTCGTTCAGCAGGGTCCGTATGGTCGGGATGCTGCGCTTGACTCGAGCGTGGGCCGCTTGGCCGGCGGGGGTGATGTGCAAGCGGGTGTCGGAGGACCGGCTGATCAGGTCGTCGGCAAGGAGGGCCTCCGTCTCAGCCTGGAGGTCGTCGCCCGGGAGGACGTACTGCTGAAGAAAGTCGCTCAGTTCCTGGAGGGTGCGGCCGGGGGCATCGGCTCCCAGATCATTCGGGGCCAGGTAGCGAAGGATCCAGTACTGCGGCTGTGTGAGGCCCAGTGACGCCAGTTGGCGGCGTATGAAAGCGATGCGGTCCGTCTCTTCTGCAGGCATGTGCACAGGGTTCAACCTCAAGCCGGGTCGAGGTCAAGCGAGAGCCGACAAGCGGCAGCCTGCTGCTGCCGCATTCGCGAACGGTGCGCAGACGGCGGGCGGTGGCCGCATCGGTTCCCGGTCGGCGTGACCGTCACCGGGCGACCCTGGCCCGCAGCCGCGCGGGTCAGGTGCCGGAGATGGTCAAACGGCGCAGGCTGAAGGTCCTGACGGGCGGCCGGCCTGTCGCGCAATGACGTCTTCGGCCTGAGACCGGACCTTCTGCGACACCTCCCAGGCCTCGACACCATTGATCCTCCTGCGCCATCGGCTTTGCGGCATCACAGAGCAGTGCACCGTGAACTCACGCTCGTTGAAGGTGAAGTCAGTCGTGACAAGGACGACTACGTCGGCACGGCCGACACAGGTGTACGTGTGCGGCGCGGTGGCCAGCTTTGCGCGTCCTCTCAGGCCGGCGGTGAAACGGTCGGCAAGTTCGCCAGCGGTGAGTCCGTACGGGTTGATCCCCGTGACCTCGAACCGGTGGCGGCCTTCGGTCATGTCAGGGGTCATGGGCCTACCGACACGGCGGGCCGCGAGCTTCGCAGACAGCAGGTGAGCCGTGGCCAGCGGGACCGGGATCAGCAAAAAGGCGCAGGCAAGCATGAAGCCGAAGGATCCGAGGGACTCCCCTGCGCTCACGTCAGGATCCGGCGCCAGGCTTGCAGCGAGGACCGCGCCCGCCAGGACCCCGACGGCCGTGGCCAGGACGAGAGCGGCACGCAGCGCGCGCAGCCATATCAGAAAGGGCGCAGAACCACGCAAGACCGTATACCTCCGGGGGAATGTATCAGGGCAGGACCGCGGAGGGCCTTCCTGAAGGGAGCAGGTAGCCGGCGGTTGCCGACCCGGCAGTATCCCAGTGCCCAGGCACCCCCTCCACAGCGGACGGCAACCGGGCGCCAAGTACGGCGGCCGGCGCACATTGCTGCTGACGATTGCGAGCCAACTCACGCTTGACGCACTCATCAGGCCGTCACCAGGAATTTCGGGAAAAGAAGTCGTTCGCTGTCGCCGGAGGTGAGCTCGGTCCGTAACGGCGGCCACGTCGACGTGGTGGAACTGCAGGCCGGGCCCGGACAGTGGTTCTGCGCGCCGGCGTGGGAGCAGGGCCAGCAGGCCGACGCATTGGACGTGCTCGCTCCGTACCTGGCAACCGGCTGGTGGACGGCTGTCGTGGCCGCGGCCGAGCTGCTGGAGGCCTGGGACTGCGTCGACGAGGCCCCGAACTATGTCTTCTCGGGGTCTTGCGGCGCCAAGTCCGAGACCTCGTACGCGAGGCTCGCCGGCACCGCGGCGTCCACCGCCCGGATCACCTTGCCGCACCCGCTGTACTTTTGGGGCGAAAGCTCCATCAGGCAGCCGGACGCGCCGAAGAGTGTGCGGTCGTCACCATCTCGCTCCAGGCCGACGATCTCGTCGAAGCCTATTCGGTGCACTCGCCCGTCCCCGTCGAGCTCCGCCACACTGTCGCCGGTCAACACCAGCCGAGACCGGCGCGCCGCGCCGTACTTCGCGCGCGCCAGCAGCGGCGGCCGGAACACCTCGCCCGCGGGCAGTCCGCCGTGCTCGCAGCAGGCACCCCGCGGCAGCGGTCGTCCGTCCAGGGCAGCCAGCCGGGGTTCGACATCCGGCGCCACGGCCAGCTGTGCGGTGGCCAAGGCTTGCGCGAAGCAGGCACGGATGTCCTCGGGGACGACGGCACGCAAGGCGGACAGCCGGGCTGCGGCGTCCCGTGACGGGAGTCCGAACAGCTGGGCGGAGGCCGCCAGGTCCAGCTCCGCCTCCACGGCGCGCGGGTCCTCGTAGCTCTCCCGGAAGCCCTCGATCTCCTCTTTGAGCTCGGCCTCGGTGGGCAGCTCCCGGCCCAGGCGCAGTGCTTCCTGCCAGAGCAGCTCCCCAATCTCGGCTTCCTGCCCGGGGCGGGAGTCCAGTGAGATCAGGTTGTCCACGGTGTGCTCGTCACGCAGGCTTGACTCGACCTGTACCGCGTAGCTCAGGCCGCGGCGGTGCCGTGCGAGCTCGGTGAGCCGGTGCTCGAGGATCGCGAGACCGAGAGCTGCGGCCGGTGAGCCCAGGGGCATGGTCAGGGCGATGGCGGCGCCCTCGATCGGCGCCTCGTCCCAGGACGCACCAGGACGTGCGGCGGGGGCCGTGCGTTGCGGCGGCCGGCCCTCGGGCAGCGGTAGCCGCAGACCTTCGGGCGGAGGGCCGGTGAGATGGAGAACGGCGTTCCCGCGGGTGAAGTACGCAGCTGCGTGAGCCCGGACGGTGTCCGCGGAGAGCCGGTCGTAACCGGGCCCCGTGTAGGGCGCAAGGCCGGGCCCTTGGGCCCCGAACCGCTGGTTGAGCAGGAATGCGGCGGCCGGGGAAGTGACCGAGGACGCCTCGGCGGTCAGGATGCCGGCCTCGTGCTGGATCCGGTCCAGCGGCAGGTCGGAAAGGGCGGCGCAGACCGCCGTCAGGAAGGTGGTGATCTGTTCCGGGCGTCCCGAAGCGGTGAAGCGGGTGGCTTCCATGTCGACGGAGGCGTTGTGTTCGTGGTGCAGCCGGGGCAGCGTGCTCATCGCCAAGTGCTCGATGAGATGGGTGACTCCGATGGTGCGGAAACTCTCGTCCCGGGCGCCGCACCCGAAGGTGAGCGCCGCGCTGAGGGGAGCCGGGCCGGGGGCCCACAGAACGGTCACACCGTCGACGGTCGTGCGCTGCATGAGCCCGATGTTACCGACAGCCCTGGGCCGGGCCCGCGTCGAGCCTGCGTAACCACCCCTTGATGGCACCGTATTGCGGGTGGCCGAGGCGAGACTGCAGATCATCGCGGGCAAAGCCGTTCCGGAGGGGTCGCTGACAGCCGATCCTTGACGGCTTCGGAGCAGGTGCGTTGATGCGTTCGCCACTTCACGCGGGCCCGTGGGTTCACCCATCGGTCATGCGCCTCATACGTCCTCGGCACCCCTTGGCCGCTCGATGTGGAGGAGGCCGTCACCTGCACTGAATGGCATGGCGGTGGTGTTCCTCTTCGCCGAGTTGACGCTGCCGGTGCTGGGAACGGTCATCGAACGTGCCAGAGCACAGAGATGGCAGCGCCTTTGACGGGGACGTCGGCCGGGCCGCATGCGAGATGTGCGGCCCACACCGTTAGTGGGCCGGCTCGGCGGCTTGCGCGGGCGGCCAAGGCTCGCGGACTCCGACACCTCAGGCGCGGCGAATCTGCGCGGGGGGGGCGGTCATGTAGAGGCTGCGGCCGGCGCGAATCCAAGAGGCGGCGGGGTCTGGCAGGGCCGCCCTGCCCGACCCCGCCCTCTGGTCAGCCGATCAGCCAGTGGAACACCGGACCCAGACTCCAGCGACCAGGCGGCTGGTGCCGCTACTCCTTCACTGCGCCGAAGACGCCCGGCGGCCGCGGCCTCCACTCCGATCCGCACACCCTGCACCAGCCACCCAAGCCATGATCACCCACGCCTCCAACTCGGGCTCCCCTGACTTTCCGGAGACGGCCTACGAGCATCTGTGCCGCGGTGGAGAGAGGTTGACGCTCGAACCCGACCGACACGACGCCCTTTCCCCTTCAACTATCGCGTGGGGAAGGGGTGTCGTCTATGAGCGGCTTGCCCACTGAGGCTGACCTGGGGCGACGAGCAGTGTCCGATGCGGGAGGTCAGTACCTCTCGCAATGGTCCCGGTCCCCCGCTGAAAACCGTTCAGCCAACGGTCCAGCCTCCTTTCGGTGCCCCCCATGCGGGCCCTTGAGGGCGGAGCCCGGGTCAGCCGCTGGAGAGCTGTATGCCTTCCCGAACTTCGCCACGTCGGCTGCGGTGACATCCAGGTGCAGCCGTAGGAAGCGGATCGGATGCTTCCACGCCCCTCGGTCGCGGCCGACGGGCCGGCATCAATGGCGAGACGCGCCGGCCAAGGGAGGCCGGACGGGCCTCGCGCGGCAGGACGGCAGCTCGTCCCCCGCCCGCGGCAGGGTGATAACGGCGCCAGCGATGACGGCGGCCTGGAAAGAGACGCCGCGTGCCGCGAGCGAGACTTGTCATGCATACAGTCCCGGATGCCGGGCAGCAGCACATCAACGACAGCTCGGCTACCCCCTTCCGAGCACATCGGCCCCGCCACCATCCCCCCGTGGCGGGGCCGCCCCACATCCAGCCCTCCCCGGAAGAAGCAGTTGCCGCGGGATGCCGGCCCCAGCGCACCGTCGCCCCGGGATCTTGTCAATCCCGTCGCAAGCCCCGCCATGCGCAAGCAACCCCGAGCTCAAGCAAATGGAGTGATCAAGCATGTTCAGGGCAAAGAGGCTGTGTGTCTGCCACTATTGCCCTGCTGCTGTCGCATGTTCGAAGCGTGCTGCAGCGGGCCGGATTCTTCCTGGTCGACGCGGCTGACGACGTCACACCCGGCATGCGCGTCAGCGCAATCCCTTCCGGGGTTCGCGTGCACTGGACCGCGCTCGGCGGGAAGTGTACGGCTCATATGGGCCCGGAGAGCCCACGGGGGTCGATCGTTCGTGCCGCGGTCACAGCCGTACTGGCCGACCACCGTCTGTGCGTCATGTCGAGCGGCGCAGCCGACGATCTCATCGTGCTCCCCTCTGACCAGATTCACTTTCGCCCCCGTACTACACCGCGTGCGGGAGAACACGGCCGGGAACATGCCGACGATCTTGGCGCCGCTGCCGATGACGGCCACGGCACGGCCGGTGGGGTGCATTGTGCAGGCATGAGTGGGTGTTTTGAACGCTGACGCCGCCGGGCAGGACAAATCGGACCTGCCCCTACCGGTGAGCCGTTATTCCAGAACCTCACCATCCAGGTCGAGACCTTCTCGGTCATGAATGCCGAAAACGTGCAGAAGGGCCTGTTCCAGGTGAAGTCGACCGCCATCTGAAGATGGCCATCGATCCTACCGCGCCAAACCTGCGTCGCCACCACGTGCAGGTCCAGTCAGAAAGGTCCGGCTGCAGCCGCACCCGCTGCCGACCGACGGCCCCTCCCGGTGGACGCCCCAGGTCCTCAGCGTCCGCAGAACCTGCACCTCATGTTCGTACGTACTCCCCCACACGGCGTGAAACGCCATCCGCACCCGGAGCCGGACATCAGAGTGGAGGTCCGGCCGGGGCCGTACGTGCAACAGGTGGCCATTCGAGGGAGCAGGTGCGCTTGGCGGTAAAGGCCGGCGCTCGCGCGTCTGCGGGCCAGCCTGCGTGACCGGGCCGACCACCGACTCACGAGACCTCCCCCCTCGGGTATTGCGTGGGGAGGGAGCCAGTAAACGAGCCCTCTGGGCGACGAGAAGGGTGAGATCGCCAGGGGACATCGCCGCCCGGAACGTCGTCACCCGGGACTGCTGGGGGCGGAAAGAGGAGGTTTTCCAACGCATCGGAAGCGAAGAGAAAGGCCACCATCACAACCGGTACCAGCAGGGCGAGCAGGATCACAGAACCTCCCGGCAGGTCGGTCCGTGGGCTTCACAGCCCTGCTTCCAGGATGGGGCCGAAGGGAGCAACACGCACGGCGAGCTCGGACACAACCGAAGCGGCAGCGGGACAGGGAGGGCCGCTGCGGGTCGGGAGCTGGCGGACGGGGGAGCTTCGCCTCTGGTCGGCCATCCATGACCGGATCATGAAGAGTGCCACGTGCGGTACTGCGCGAAGATCGAGCGTTCCACCTTGTGGCCGGCTCTCGCCTCACGCCTCAGCGGTACTGCGGCGTCGGACTAAGAATCGCCCGGCTTACGTGCATCTGATCGCGCTGAGGAAGACCGGGCCATCTGTCTGCGTCCTGACCTCCAGGGCTCCTCGCACCAGACCACTGAACGTCACGTAGGCCGCCCGGAAATTCCGGTACCCGGCGTCGTACTCGTCCCGCCGCTCGGGACTGTCGTCACCGATGAGCGCCTTGAGCGGCGGCTGCAAGCGTCGCGCCATATCGCGCGTGGTCCGCCGCGGCGGAGACCTCAGCAGGGCCGTCGAGACGGACCTCGTGCATGGCGCTGTTCATGTCCCCGATGGCCGAGCTGATGCGCTCATGCATCTGTCTCAGGAGCCGGTCCTTGCTCGCACGGTCGCGCGCCGCGTCGACGTCATCAATTTGCCACGTGACCGCTGAGAAGGCGTGCACGCAGCTCATCATCTCCGCCGTACCTCCCACACAGACAGCGCAGCCGCAGCAGTGCCGTCAGCAACATCCTGGACAACTCCTCCTGTGGTCCGCCGGTGATCCAAACGAATCGGCCTAGTGTCCTGAGTCGGAGATTCGTCGGCAGTAAGTGGCGACCTTGTCCAGGATCTCGTCGGCGGTCTTCGTCCAGACGAAGGGGCTGGGGTGTTCGTTCAAGTCGGCGAGCCAGGTCCTGATGTCACGTTCGAGTGCCTGGACGGAGCGGTGGACGCCGCGGCGGAGCTTCTTCACGGTGAGTTCGGCGAACCACCGCTCGACCAGGTTCAGCCACGACGACCCGGTTGGGGTGAAGTGCAGGTGGAAGCGCGGATGCGCCAGCAGCCACTTCTCCACGGCCGGGACCTTGTGGGTGATGTAGTTGTCCAGGATCAGGTGGACCTCGAGGTCCGCGGGCACTTCCTTGTCGAGCTTGACCAGGAATTTCTTGAACTCCAACGCGCGGTGGCGGCGGTGCAGTGAGCCGATGACCTTGCCGGTCGCGGTGTCCAGGGCGGCGAAGAGGGTGGTGGTGCCCGCGCGCACGTAGTCGTGGCTGCGGCGTTCGGGCACCCCGGGCATCATCGGCAGCACCGGTTGGGACCGGTCCAGGGCCTGGATCTGCGACTTCTCATCCACGCAGAGGACCAGGGCCTTCTCCGGCGGATCGAGGTAGAGGCCGACGACGTCACGGACCTTGTCGATGAACAGCGGGTCCTTGGACAGCTTGAACGTCTCGGCCCGGTGCGGCTGAAGGGCGAACGCCCGCCAGATCCGTGAGATCGCCGACTGCGACATCCCGGTCGCCGCGGCCATCGACCGCGTCGACCAGTCAGTGGCGTCCTTCGGCGTCTCCTCCAGCGTCTTGATGATGACGCGTTCGACATCAGCGTCGGTGATCTTCCGTGGGACGCCGGACCTCGGCTCGTCACACAGACCGTCCAGCCGGCGTTCCAGGAAACGCCGCCGCCAGGCCCGGACGGTGTCCGTGGTGATGCCCAGCCGCCGGGCGACCTCCGCGATCGCATGACCGTCCGCGCTCTCCAGGACGATCCGCGATCGCAACGCCAACGACTGGGCACTCGAACGACGACGCACCCACGACTGCAACATCGCCCGCTCGGCATCGGACAGCACCACCGGCGGGATCTTCGGTCCAGGACGACTCACACCAGACCAACGACAAATCTACGACTCAGGACACTAGGGTCTTTCGTTTGGATCGCTCCCGCCGGCCGAGGTTGTCGGTGAGGATGGCCGTGTGACTAACCGCATCAGCTGTCTCATCTCGGCCTTCGGCGTTCTTGCCACCATGTTGCTGCTCGTCGGCGCCTTTCGCGAGTACCGCTCTGGGGCATCGGCTCTCTGGATCGCGGCTGGAACGGTGATCTTCTGCGCCGCCTTGTACGCGCTTGTACGGGATGTGCGACAACTGCGCACAGGGCAGCCGACCTGACGAGCGGCACCGGTCCTGACCGTGCCCTCCGGTCGTTGGTTCGGGTGTGCCGTGGGCTGACGCGCAGTGGGCGCGGCTCGAGCCGTTACTCCCGGACCGGACGCCAGGCGCCTGCGCTGAGGCACAACGAGATCCTGGCCACGATGGGCCTGGGCGTGACGGGCTCGGGGCTGGTCCAACGCCGCTGCGCGTGGACGAGTGGACGGACGACCCGACATACCGCCAGGTCCCGCCGGGCGCGGTCGGGGAGCTGCATGGAGGTTTCGAAGATCTCGCCGGGGAGGTGGAGGCGGCCCAGTTCACCGCCCTGCGTTACTTCAGGCTGGACGGCACCGACCATGCCAGCCACCAGCAGCATGATCCGCTGGTACATCATCTGGCGGAACAAGCACAGCGCCGATATTCGCTTGCACGCCATCGTCACGCCAGCCAACGTCGCCTGACACCCGACGAAGGCAGAGAAGATGACCGCGCAGACCCACCCCGTCGACCATGAACTCATCCAGGCCGCAGCCCACGTCGCGCGCACACGCTGCCGGGGCGACAACCACACCATGGCAGCCGCAGCCCGCGCCCGGGACGGCCGGATCGTCACCGCGGTGAACGCCTACCACTTCACCGGAGGACCCTGCGCCGAGTTGGTCCTCATCGGCGCGGCAGCCGCCCAGGGAGCCTACGAGCTGGACGCAATCGTCGCCGTGGGCGACCGCGACCGAGGGGTTGTCCCCCGTGCGGCCGGTGCCGCCAGGTCCTTCTCGACTACTTCCCTGCGCTGAAGGTCATCGTCGGTGAGGGAGACCGCATCCCAACCGTCCTGATCACCGACTTGCTGCCGGAAAGCTACGTCTGGGCCGACCACCAGCTCGACGCCGAGAAGACCGCGCCACTCAGCACGGCCTGACACCACCAGCCGGCAACAGCGTGAAACGTTGCCAGATTCGGCACTCGTCAGGACTGCATCAGAGTCCGGGTGTCGGTGTTCGCGCCGCAGAGGACCACGCATACCTTCTCGCCGCCGGCGGGCCGGTAGCTGGGGGTCGGAGTCCTGGGTCGGGTCGGCAGGTCGGGGTCGGGTGTGTGCTGGTCGGGGGCGAGTAGGGCCGCCAGGGCGGTGGCCGCGCCGTGCTCCACCGCGATCCGTCTGTGGTCCCACAGGGTCTGGCGGGTGCGGACGATCTCGGTGTCGGGGACGAGTACGGAGTGGACGCGGTCCTGCTGGGCAGCGTGCAGGGCCATGGCGGAGGTGCGGCGTGCGCCGAGGGAGTCAGCGGCGATGGAGTCGACTGGGACGTCGACCGGGCGGCCGGCCTCGATCGCGGCGTTGAGCGCGCGGCAGTTCGTCGGCTCGACCGCCACGGTCCGGATGCCGTGGTGCTGGGCCGCCGTCGCGATGCCGGCGAACAGCCCGCCACCGCCGACCGCGACCACCACGGTGTCCAGATCGGGGATCTGCTGATGGATCTCCTCCAGCAGGGTACCGGCGCCGGCGGCGATCAGCGGGTGGTCGTAGGCGTGCGAGGCGAGCGCGCCAGTGCTGGCGGCGAACTCCTCGCAGGCGGCGAGCGCCTCGGCGTACTCGGTACCGACCAGGCGGACATCCGCGCCGTAGTCGCGGAGCTTGGCAGCCTTGACCTGCGGGGCGGTGGTGGGGAGGAACACGGTGGCGCGCACCCCCTGCCGCTGGGCGGCCCACGCGCACGCGAGACCGGCGTTGCCGCCCGAGGCGATGGTGATCCCGGCGTCGGGAAGGGCGCCCGTGTCGCGGTGGGCCTGGATGAAGTTCTGGGCGCCGCGGGCCTTGAAGGAGCCGGTGTGCTGCATGAACTCCAGGGCCAGCCACACCTCGCAGGGCTGCCCTGGGCTGTCGTCCAGGGGGTCGCAGTGGCCGGTGCGGATCGCGCCCGGATCGAGGGGGGCCAGGGTGACGGGGCGGATGCGCCCCGAGATTCGGTCGGCGGCGGCCTTGATGTCGCCGTAGGTGAGCTGGTGCACGTGTTGCTCCTGTGGTGAGGGGTTACGACCAGGTGATGAGCTGGCCGGTGGTGGTCAGGCCCAGGAAGAACGCGAACGCGATACGGCGCCCGGTCGGGTTGGGCTCGACCGCGTGGAAGTTGGCGGGTTGAACAGCAGCCCGTCGCCGAGCTCGGGGGTGAGGCTGACGTGCTGGCTGTGCTCGACCGTCTCGGGCCGGTACCCGTACGCCTGGCGGCGCTGCTCGTCGGCCGGCTCCCAGCGGTGGCGCCACACGGTGGTCGCCCCGCCGGCGGCCGGGACGGTCACCCAGACGGTGAAGGCGAGCTGGGCCACAACCTCCTGGTCGAACAGGCCGGTGGGGAATTCCCGGTTGATGTCGTGGCAGTGGATCAGGGCCCCGGCGTTGATCTCGCGGAGCGTTCCGCCGAAGACGGCCCGGCCGCCGATGGTGGCCGGGGTGACGACGGCGCCCCAGGCGGTGCCGAGGCGGGCCAGGGAGATGGCGATCGGGTCCGGGCGCACCCCGACGCGCTGCCAGGAGACGCGGGCGGCCTCGGCGTCGCGCCAGTACCGCGCGGCGTCCAGTCGGCCGTCCTGGTCGCGGTAGTCGTTGAGGGCCGGGCCGAACCGGACGATCGGGGTCGGCACCCGGGCCGGGTCGTAGTCGGCGGTCGGCAGCCGGCCCAGCGTCGCGAGCGAGCTGCGGCAGGCGGAGGTGTCGAGGAAGTCGGGGACGCAGACGGCGGCGAGGATTCCGGCCGCGAGGTTGGCCAGGTGCCGTCAGTGAAGCCGGTGGTGGTTAACGCCGTGAACAGCGGGTCGAGCGCCGTGGTGCGGGGCATGTCGCCTCCGTGAGGAGATGGAGCCTACCGTGACGATACGCTGTACCGTACGCTGACTCACATGCCTAGGCAATCCACCTCCCTGGACCTC
This sequence comes from Streptomyces sp. NPDC000229, assembly GCF_040300825.1. Lineage (NCBI taxonomy): Bacteria > Bacillati > Actinomycetota > Actinomycetes > Kitasatosporales > Streptomycetaceae > Streptomyces > Streptomyces sp. NPDC000229. Next base: position 7,756 of record NZ_JBEPEL010000086.1, on the reverse strand, counting down.
GCGACCCCCGAACGCATCGCCGAGCAAGCCCTGCTGATCGTGGATCAGCAGGGGCCCGACACCTTGAGCTTCCGGACCCTGGCCTCCGCGCTGGGCATCTCGGTGGCCTCACTCCAGCGCCGCTGCACCGACCTGGCCGGACTGCTCGACCTCGTCACCGACCACCTCGCCGCCCAGCTGCCCGACATCCCGCCCGGCACCGACTGGCCGGCGGCCACGGAAGAACGGTTCACCGCGCTGTACGAGCTGCTGACCGCCCACCCGGGCCTGATCACCCTGCGCGGCGCCCGCCCCTGGCTCAGCCCCCAGCTCCTCAAACGCCTGGTGGAGCCGCAGCTCGCCGACTCCCTCGCCGCCGGCATGGCCCCCACCGAGGCGATCACCACCTACCGGCGCATGTACCTGCTCACCTTGGGCAGCGCCAGCTTCGTGGACCACCGCGACCCCAAGGCCGCCCAGACGACGACCCGCCAGGCGCTGGCCGCACTCGACCCCGAGGAGTTCCCGGTACTGACCGGCCACTTGGCCGCGATCGTGCCCGCCGTGGTGGACCACCAGGTGTACTACGGCGCACTGCGCCAGCTCATCGACGCCGCCAACCCGGCGCAGACGGGGAACTGAACGGAGTCGTGGAGACCACACCAGTCGACAACAAGTAGGAAGATCGGGCCACTTCATGGGGTGATCCGCGTGGGGGTGTCCGGATTTCCGGACATCAAGAGCCGCAAGGCCCCGGGGCCGCTCGGCTCCTCGCCCGACCGGAACGGAACTACATGAGCGCTTGGGTTCCTCCGGCGCGAACCACCAGGCATCGGCGACGGAGGGGTTCTGCCGTCATCCGACGAACCGACCACCTCCCGATGGCCGGTCCCCCATCACTTCTTGAGCTTCTTCTTCGGAGGCTTGACCTTCATCGGCGGCGGGTCCGCCTTCTCGCGCTCCGGGCCTCGTGCCGCGTTGCCCTGCGGACTGCCGTGCTCGCCCCGGGACGCGGCGGCTGGAGCCGCACGCTTGTCGGCCGCCGGACTGGTTTTCCCGGTGGGCTCCTCGGCGACGCCGGTGGAGGGCCTCTTGGTCAGCGGATCCCGGTCGGAAGCCGGTTCCGTGGAGGAGGAGGACGAGGGACCCGGATGACCTGCCTTGGACGACGGCGGTTCTGTTGCGGTCTGGCGCGGTGGCCGGGAGGCCGCATCCTCGGCCTCCGCAGGCCGGCCATCGATGGAGCCGGTCAGCGTGGTTCCGAACACGGCCAGCGCCGCACCCGCCGTCAGCAGGACGCGGCCGACACGGAAGGAGGCGAGCGCGGGGAAAGGCGGTTTCGGGGCTGTGTGCCCATCGCGCGGCGTCGCCGCGACCACCGGACCGGCGACACCACCCGTGCGGGCCCTGGTCACCTCCGACCGCAGTGTGTCGCCGGCCGGGTCCCGGTCGTCTCCCCGGTGGTCGGCCTCCATGAAGGACGGCGGCTCGGCGCGCCCGCCCGGCACGACGGACAGTGCCCGCAGGCAGGCGTGGGCGTCCGGCCGACTGTGCTCGTCCGGATCCGTCATGGCCTCCAGCAGCTCGACGAGATCGCCCGGAAGGCCCGGCGGGATGACCGGGGGCCGGTGCAACCGCGCGATAGCGGCTTCCAACGGCGCACCGCCGTACTCCAGTTCGCCCTTCAGGGACTCGAGGAGCACCAGGCCGAGGCTGTAGATGTCCGCGGCCGGCCCCGCTCCTCTGCCCAGTACCTGCTCCGGCGCCATGTACGCGGCCGTCCCCACCAGCGCGCCGGTGGCGGTGTGGGTGGTGGTGTTGTCGAGCAGCCGGGAGATACCGAAGTCGGTCAGGTGCGGGGCGCCCGTCTCGTCCAGGAGGATGTTCGACGGCTTGACGTCGCGGTGTACGACACCGGCCGCGTGCACGTGCGCCAGTGCCGACGCCAGTGCGGATCCGATCCGGGAGACCTCGGCGGGCGTCATCGGGGCCACGGCGATGCGTCGGCCCAGCGTCGTCCCCTTGATGAGCTGCATCACCAGATAGGGCCGTCCGTCCTCCTGACCGGAGTCGTACACGGTGACCAGCCCGGGGTGCTGCAACTGGGCCAGCAAGCGGCCCTCGTCAGTGAAACGCTCCTCCGCCTGCGCCTCGCCTTCCGGGCGGAAGAACTTCACCGCCACCGGTCGCCGCAGACGCAGGTCGAGAGCCTCGTACACGTCGGCCGCGCCGCCGCGCCCCAGCAGGTCGTCGAGCCGGTAGCGGCCGGCGACCACGTGGGCCGTGAGCCGGAGATCCGGTCGGATGGACCACGGGCGGACCTTCATCTGTGCTCCCTGCGCTCTGCCGTCACCTTCCACTGTCCCCCCGCCCACGCGCATCCGTGCCGGGCCGATGCCCGGCCGCAGCCCGCCCGTGTGCGAGCACGGACTACGCGTGCCCCGTCAGCGCTCGGGCATCCGCGTACACGCCGGGAAATCCGGAACGGGGCCGGCGCGGGACCCACCGCGGCACGCCCCCGGCATGACGCCGACGCAAACCAGTGGGTCCGGTGAGGCGCCCTTCCGGGATGACATCCATGCACCATGCGCTCCGGCGACCAGCAGCCTCGCAGACCCGCCATGGCAGGCCACTCTGGGGTCGTGAACGAATGATCGGCTTCCCTCTCGCGTCTTTGCTGCGGTCCCGAGATGCCCTCTGCCGGGCCGAAACCCCCGTTCGCCACCTCCAGGTAGAGGCGCAGGGTAAGCCAGCCAGAGATCGTGAGGTTAAAAGCCAAGCTGAGCACTTCCCTATGTTGTTCTGCGGCAGGCGGCCCAGAGATTTCTCACTCAGGTCGTCCGGCGAAGAAGTCCGCAAGGGAAGATGCGAGCGCCTGTGGAGCCTCTTCGGCTACGTGATGCCCGGAGTCGATGCCGTGGCCGCGTACGTCCGGTGCCCACTGACGCCAGATCTTCACCGGGTCCCCGTACAAATCCTCGAGGTCGTCCCGGAGCGACCAGAGGATCAGCGCCGGGCACCGGACCCGTGTCCCGGCCGCGCGGTCGTCCTCCTCGTGCCGCCGGTCGATGGTGAGACCGGCCCGGTAGTCCTCCAGCATCGCCCGCACCACGTCGGGGTTTCTCGTGGCCGCGCGCCACTCGTCATAGTTCTCCTGCCCCATGCTCCGGGGGTCACCGCGGTACCAGCTGTCCGGATCGGCGTTGATGACCCGCTCGGGAACATCCGGCTGGGCGAGGAAGAACCAGTGCCACCACTGCGTGGCGAACTCGGCCGTGATGCGGGACAGGTGCTCGGTGAGGGGCAGACAGTCGATCAGCGCCACCCGCGAGACCGCGTCGGGATGATCGAGTGCAAGACGCAGCGCGACACTGCCTCCGCGGTCGTGCCCGGCGAGCGCGAACCGGGCATGGCCGAGGGAGCGCATCACCTCGACCACGTCACCAGCGACGGCCCGCTTGGAGTATCCCGCGTGGTCTGCGGTAGGCGCCGGACCGGTGGACCGACCGTACCCCCGGAGATCGGGACAGACCACGGTGAAGCCGCGTCGGACGAGGAGCGGGGCGACGCGATGCCAGGTCGCAGATGTCCGGGGGTGGCCGTGCAGCAGCACCACTGGCGGCCCTTCCCCACCGTAGCGAAGGAGAATGGATGCTTCATCGACCTGAACCCGCCTGGTCTCAAACCCCTCGAACAAGGCCCGAACCTCCCGTCCTCGTTGACACACCGCCACGGCACTTATCGCCCCGGGACAACCCCGTACACGCACCCGAGGACCACCGGGTCAACAGGCTGCGCAAGCCGGCCCCCTTTGCCGACGAGTGCTGAACCGACACAGCCTTCCTCATGCCCCTGCGGATCCCGTGGACACAACTGCCTGATTCGCCAACGGTGTCGCTGCAACGCCGGGGCCGGAGCGTGTCACGGGTGGCTGTCCGAGCCAGACGATGTTCAGGACGGTCAGGCGGTGCAGGGACCTGTTCACCCAATATGTGAGGAGAGCCGGCCGACGGACGCGTAGCGGACGTCCTCGCCCTCGGGATGTCGGCGTTCCACTGGCCGAGGCTCCACGGGTGGCCGATGACGGCGACCAGGACGTCCCACACGGTGTCTTCGACGTGCTCGGGCAGGGTGTCGAGGACCTTCGCGGCCTGCGCGGAGAAGCGGACCGCGTACGGCGGTCCGGTCACCGGCGCCTTCCCGCAGCTCCGCCATGTCGATGAACTCGCTGTCGCCGCCGTGAGCGGGGACGTCGGCGCTGTGCCCGGAGCGGCGATTCCTGCTCGGCGGGGGGAAGCACGGGCTTTTCCAGCGCGGGGCGCGGTAGCACACCGTAGGTGTACGCCAGGTGGGCGAGCTGCGGCCGGGCGGCCATCTCAACGCCGAACAAACTCGCATTCGGGACACGCGGTACGCCACACGCCCGGCCGTGGACAGCTTGAGGCGTTCCGCGATTTCCGGGTCCCTGCCGCCGGCGGCCATCAGCATCAGGATGTCCCGCTCCAACGTGGGCAACGTGCAGGTCACCGTATGTCTCCAGGTCGGCGGTCATTCACATGTGGCAGAGGGGAGGCCAGCCGCCCTCTCCTGCCGAGGACGGCTGGGTGGACGCGCGTCCGGCCACCGCAGGGGTGCTCGCGCGGCCTGAGCGGTGCACCACCTCTTCCACACGGGGTGGCTTCGGTCAGCTGTAGCGGGGAACGCAGCTGGCGAAGCTGGGAGAGGCCCTGCTGAATCGCCGCCGCGGCAGGGCTCACGGCCGGCCGTTGCGGCGGCGAAGATCGCTCTGTGAGGAGAGGCCCGAGCCGTACAGCGAGCCACACCAGCACACCGGTCGTGACCCCGCCGATCACGGTGAGCTGGATGAGACGAACCCGGACGCGTTCAGCGACTTCTGCTGGTTACGCCGGAACGTCCGGACCGGATGCCTGATGGCCCACCGGGTCCTGTGCAGCGGCCTGCGGGCGTGAGCCGGGGCGGTGGTCATCTGCGTGTCCCCCACTTCGGCCCTGAGACGACCAGGACACCTGGCCGACGCGGCCGCCCGGGCCGCCCTCGCGGGCGGCGAGCTTCAGGGCATGCGCGTCCAGCTGATCGCGGACGCGGCCGCCGCCCTGCTGGTGCTCCTGACGGCGACCGCCCTGTCGGTGTTCGCGCCGCGCGGGGTGACCCGCTACGGGCGCCGTCACCGGCGCGAGCAGACCCACAGCCGCGCTGACTCCCCACCGCCGGGGCCGGCCTGCGCCCGCGCGATGCGGGCGACAGGCGGCCGCGCCGCCTCAGACTGCCTCCTGTCTTCTGACGGCGGAAGCAGGTCGGCTCAGTGCTGGTGTCCGTCGTCGTGCCCGGGCTCCTTGCTGGGGTGGACAGCATTCGGAGAGGTGGGCTGGGAGGTCGGATCGGTGGTGTCGCTGTCGTGGCCGCCCTCCTGGCCTCCGTCGCCTTCCTTCTCGGGCACGGCATCGCTGTGGCTGTGTCCGCCCCCGGACGCCGCCATGGTGGGGGCGAGGTGGCGCAGGCCGAGGAAGGTGAGGGCCGTCACGACGAGTATTGCCAGCCCCATGAGGCTGAAGATGCGCCGCCAGGGCCTCTCGGCCTCCTTCAGGAAGAAGGCGACGAAGGACAGGACGATGCCGAGCGGTATCAGCACGGCACAGCGTTCAGGGAGGTCTGCGAAGTGCTGCATGCCACCGCTGAGCATGCCGAGGCCGAAGGAGAGCATCGTCGAGGTGCCGAGCACGCGCAGGATGCGTGACAGGGGCTGCCTCTCGGTGGCGAGGATGAGGTCGTTGAGGACGGTCGCGAGCAGGAAGACCAGTACGCCGGACCCGGCGATCAGCGAGTAGCGGGCGGGGGCCATGGGGTGGTGGACGACGGCTCCGCTGATGAGGCCGGCGCCCACGTAGTAGCCGACGTAGCCGAGATAGCGCCACGGCAGGGAGGCGCCTTCCCGCCTGCTGTCGGAGCGGCGTTGACCACGGGTCGAATGCGGCGGGGTCGGGGTTGGGGTGGCAAGACGGGGCGAGGTAGACAAAGCGGACCCTTCAAGAGAAGTTCAGTGGGCCTGGGGCTCAGAACGAGACGGGCGGGCAGGACGGGGTCGAAGACCGGGCCTGCCGGGCACAGCGCAACGTGAGCCGGGCCATGACTCCGGCCGCACGCCACCACACGGCAGCAAAGGCGCATCGCAAAGCATGGCCGAGCCGCCGGTGGTGCACGGGCGGAGCTGGCTCACGGGTGTTCCCGACAGGTCGTCGACCGTTGGGCCGGTGTGAAGGCTTACATCCGTAGGACCGCTGAGTCCGACACGGAGGCAGAGGCCAAAAGGGCCGTGACAGGTCGAGCGGCGCCGGATGCATACGCGTACGGAGGCCGGTGAATGGCCGGGGCCTCACACGGGAGGGGCAGTGCAGCGCCCTGTTGTGGCTGGCCGGACACACACTCGTGAGCCGCGTGATCGGACTCCGGAGCATCCTGGTGGTCGGTGTGCCTCGGGCCGGAGTGCGGGTCGGGCGCGTCGTGGCTGTGCCCCGCGGAACCCGGGTCCGAAACGTTCAGGGCTACCGCGTTGGCAGGCGCCCCGGGATGGGCGTGGCCTGCGGCGCTCTCCGCGCTGACACCGTGGCTGTACATCAGCGTGAGGAGAAGCGCGGCCAGCACCCACGTTCGCCACGGGCCCGCTGCACGAGAGCGGGACCGCGGCGCACTACGGGTCGCCCGGGCCACAACCATGCCGGGGAGCATAGCGTCACGCCGTCCGTGGACCTCGCGGGGGCCTGTGTTCCCGCGGGTGAGGAGGTCCGTGGTTCTCGACCTGCCGGCCGGGATCTCGTCTTCCGCCAGGGCCGGATGGCGGGCGGGCGTCAGCGGGTGAGGTGATGAGGTCGTTGCATGCCTGCTCGCAAGAGCGGAAGGCTTCGGCGCGGACGCGGCACTGCTCGTGCATGTCCGCGTGCCGTTCGCATTCGTCGCCGCACGCCGCCCCTTGTCACGTACGCGCCCGGCCCCACCGTGAGGGTGCGGCCGGGCGCGGGGTCGAGCGGCTGCGGTCAGTGGTAGGCGTGGACGACGGCGTGGCCCTTGCCGCGGCCGATCATCCACTTGTTGACCGGGGTCGTGATGACGAAGGCGACAGCGAAGCCACCCAGTAGGGCCGTCCAGAACAGCGCGTCCGACAGGTGGGCGTCCATCGCGCCGCTGAGGGCGATGATGCCGTTGTCGACGAACTCCATGACCGCGATCGAGACGGTGTCGGCGGCCAGCGCCACCCTGATGGCGGACTTGAAGCCCAGACCGGCCCGGCGGACCGCGAAGAGGGTGAAGGAGTAGCCGAAGACGAACGCCAGCGCGATCGCCAGAACCATGGTCGGCAGGTTGCCCCACAGCAGGGCGGTGCCGATGACCATGCCGAGGATTTCGCCGATGGCGCATCCGGTCAGGCAGTGCAGCGTCGCCTTCGCCGCCGTCCCCCAGGACGCGCCCCCGTGAACGTGCGCATCGTGGCCGCCGGCAGCCTGGTGTGCGGCGTGGTCGTGAGCGGTGCTGGTGTGGTGTGCGCTGTAGTCCATGACCATCATCCCCATTCCCGTTCCAGTGTGACCCTGCTCCCCCGGATTCACACCACAACCATGTACCCCCCTGGGGTATTTTCAATGGGCTGGGCCCGCAAAAGACGGAGGGGTGTGCCTGGGCCGCGCGGCCCCCTCGGCGCCGCGGTGCATCTCGTTGCCGGCGCTGGTGGTGAGGACGGTGATCGTGGCGTCGCGGGTGAACTCCT
>NZ_JBEPEL010000085.1:0-28949 GCF_040300825.1 Streptomyces sp. NPDC000229 | reverse complement strand
GCGCGGTCGGTGCTGGCGGCGATCGGCGCGGTGGACGCGGCGGGCCGGGTGACCGACCGGGGCGTGAGGATGGCCCGCCTCGGCCTGCACCCGCGGCTGGCCCGGGCGCTGCTGGACGGGGCGCAGGCGGTCGGTGCCCGGCGCGCCGCCGAGGTGGTGGCGCTGCTGAGCGAGGAGCCGCCGCGTGAGTACGGCGACGACCTGGCGGCCGCGTGGCGCGCGGCGCGGCGGGGCGGTGACGCGTACGGAGCGCGCTGGCGGCAGGAGGCGAGGCGCCTGGCACGGCAGCTGGACGGCACCGGGGCACCGGACGACACCCTGCCGGACGATGCCGTCGCCGGGACGGTCACGTCGTTGGCGTACCCGGAGCGGGTGGCGCGGGCCAGGGGTGAAGGGGCGTTCCTGATGGCGTCCGGGACGGGCGCCGAGCTCGGGGAGGGGTCCCGGCTGCGGGCGGCTTCCTGGCTGGCCGTCGCCGTCGCGGACCGGCCGTCGCACGCCGCTTCCGCGCGGGTGCGGCTGGCCGCCGTGGTGGACGGGGAGACCGCGCGGACGGCGGCCCGGCATCTGCTCGTGGCGCGCGAGGAGGTGCGGTGGGAGGACGGTGACGTGATCGCGCGGTCCGTGGAGCGGCTGGGTGCCATCGAGACGGCCGTACGGCCGCTGAGGGACCCGGATCCCGCGCTCGTACGGGACGCCCTGCTGGACGGCCTGCGGCGCGACGGGGTGGCGCTGCTGCGCTGGTCGCGGGAGTCGGAGGAGCTGCGCCGGCGGCTGGCGTTCCTGCACCGGGTGCTGGGCGCGCCGTGGCCGGACGTGTCGGACGCCGCGCTGCTGGAGCGTACGGAGGAGTGGCTGGAGCCGGAGTTGTCGCGGGCGCGGCGAGGCGCGGACCTGGCACGGATCGACGCGGGGCAGGCCCTTCAGCGGCTTTTGCCGTGGGCGACCGGTGACGCGGCCCGGCTGGAGGAGCTGGCGCCGGAGCGGATCGAGGTGCCGAGCGGGTCGCGGATCCGGGTCGAGTACGGCGGTGAGCAGCCCGTGCTGGCGGTGAAGCTCCAGGAGATGTTCGGGCTCGCGGAAACGCCCTCCGTAGCGGGCGTTCCGGTGCTGGTGCACCTGCTGTCGCCGGCCGGGCGCCCCGCCGCCGTCACGGCGGACCTGGCGTCCTTCTGGCGCGACGGATACCGCTCCGTACGCGCGGAGCTGCGCGGGCGCTACCCGAAGCATCCGTGGCCGGAGGACCCGGCGGTGGCGGAGCCGACCCGTCGGACGAACGCGCGGCGCTGACGGCCGGGCGGCGCCGTGCGCGTGCTTCCAGCCACAGGGACAGCGCCGCCAGCCCCGTACCGAGGAGCAGGAAGCCCCACGGCAGGTGTGACGTCATCAGCAGGACCAGGCGGCGCTGGGAGCGCACCAGGTCGACGGTGTGGTCGAGGTAGTCCTCGCGCATCCTGACGTGCCCCGCGAAGGCGGTGACCTTGTCGCGGCCGCCGAGCAGGGTGCCGCCGCGCAGTTCCTCGCGGTGGACCTCCTCGCCGTTGACGGGGGCGCCGGTGACCGGTTCGACCCAGAACATCCGCTTGGTGGTGTACCAGCGGGTGGTGCCGGTCTGCTGTTCCAGCTTCGAGGCGTCGACGCCCGGCAGGGGCATCTTCTTCGGGTACGGGACCTTCGTCCATGGGACGGTCTGCTCGAAGTAGTAGACCTCCAGGCCGCGGAAGGTGCGGGTGCCCTTGTAGTGGATGGGCGCGGAGGTGCGGGTCTGGGCGTCGAAGTACGCGTAGTCCCGTTTCCCGGTGAGGAAGGGCCACTTGAACTCGATGCCCTCGCGCCGCACGGGGTCTCCGTCGACCATCTCGCCGGTGACGTGGACGGGCGCCTGGGTGTGGGCGTCGAAGATGTAGCGCTCGGGGATCTGGGACACCGTCGAGCCGTCGGGGCCGACCACATGGGACAGGGCGTCCCACACGACGACGTCGCGGCCGGCGTCCCGTTCGATCCTGCGGGACTCCTCGACGTTGCCCTTCAGGGTCTGGACGATGGTGACCCTCTCGACCTGTTCGGCCCGCATGGTGTCGTACTTCAGGAGGGTGGCCGGCTTCGCCTCCAGCACCATCTCCTGGTACTGGCCGGCCGGGACCTTCGCCAGCCGGGGGAAGGCGTACCACCGCAGCGTGGGCGCCATGGCGGCGAAGAACACCGCGAAGGAGAGGAGCACGAGGGCGGCTCTGCGGCGCATGGCGGACGCCCTCCTACTTCTTGGGGCCGGGAACCGTGGTCAGCAGCGGCCGGGGCGAGGTCTCGCCCTCGGGGGCCGGGTCCGTGACGGCCAGGAGCAGGACCAGGAACAGGACCGGGGCCAGCCCTATGGCGGTGGCTACAAGGACGCGCATGGACCGGCCTCCCTACCTGATGCTCCGTCAGGTGTCAGGAACCGTAGCAATGGGGGCGCGAGATGAGAACACACGGAACACCGCCCCACCGGCTGGGGTGGGGCGGTGCGTGCGGTGCTCAGGGCGTGGGCCCGGTCAGGCGACCTTGAGCTCGATGGTCAGGGTCGCACCGCCGGTGGTGGTGAGGCGGAGCAGGAACGTGCCGGTCTGGCCGTCCGCGAAGACCTTCGGAAGCGTGAGCATGCCGTTCGCGTCGGTCGTCAGGCCTTCGAGGGTGCGGACCGGGTTCCCTTGTTCGTCCTTGAAGAAGGGTCCCTTTTCGTTGGCGGTCGCGTCGTCCGCCGCCCTGATCATGGTGGCGGTCAGGGCGACACCGGAGGCGGCGGCGCCCTTGTAGGTCGCCTTCACCTGGACCTGGTCGGCGAATTCCGTCTCCGGCTTGGCCGTCAGCTCCTTGTCGTCCGTCCTGACCAGGGCGTCGGCCTGGCGGGCGGTGACGGTCGCGGTGCGGTCGACGGGGGCGACCGTGCGGCCCACGACGGTGGCCCGGACGGTGAACTCACCGGTCCGCTCGCCCGCCTGGAGCGCGGGGGCGGTCGCGGTGCCGTCGGCGCCCGTGAGGACGGTGACGCCGGTGGCGCCGTCCGGGAAGCGGGAGTCGGTCTCGCCGGTGATCGTGAAGCGCACAGCGACCCTGGCGACCGGCTTGCCCGCCCCGTTCAGCGCCGTCACGGCGGGGCGCTCCGCGAACACGGTGCCGGCCGTCGCGGTCAGCAGCCCCGTCCCCGCGTCCTTGAGGCGCGCGACGGTGGCGGAGGGCGACGGGGAGGGCGTGGGGGTCGTGGGCGGGGTCGGCGTGGGTGTGGGTGTCGTCGTCGGCGGCTTGGGGGTCGGCATGCCGGAGCCGGGCGGGGGGGTCGGCCGGGGGGTGGCCGGCGGAGGCGTGACGGACGGCGGCGTGGCCGACGGGCTCGCGGGCGGCGTGGGCCTCGGCTTCGACTTCGGCTTGGGCTTCGGGGTGGGCGTGGAGCCCGGGTCGGTGCCGGTGTCGCTGCGGTCGACCGGCAGGACACCCGTGCCGTCCGGCACCTGGTGGCTGTTGTTCTTGTAGTACTCGAACCAGGACAGAACCGTACGCAGGTACTCCGTCGAGCGGTTGTAGCTGAGGATCGCCTTGTCCAGGTCGGCCTTCACCGCGAGGTCGCGGTTGTTCGCGCACAGGTACATGCCGGCCGCGCGGGCGGCGTCGTAGATGTTGTTCGGGTCCTTGCGGCCGTCGCCGTTGGCGTCCTGGCCCCAGCTCGCCCACGTGGAGGGGATGAACTGCATGGGCCCGACCGCGCGGTCGTGCGTCGTGTCACCGTCGTAGGCGCCGTTGTCGGTGTCGGAGATGTTGGCGAACCCGACGCCGTTGAGGACGGGGCCGAGGATGGGCGTAAGGGTCGTGCCGTCGGCGCTGACGCGCCCGCCGCGCGCCTGGCCGGACTCGACCTTGCCGATGCCGGCGAGGAGCTGCCAGGGGAGGTTGCAGCCGGGGTCCTCGGTCTTCAGGTGCTGCTCGGCCTGCTTGTAGGCCGCGAGCACGGTCGCCGGTATACCCGCCTCGGCGGGGCCGGTGACCACCGGCGTGGTGGCACCGGGCTTGGTGGGAGTGTTGAGCGGCGGCAGGTCCGTGTAGTACGGGGAGTTGCCGGTCGCCGATCCGTCGGGCGAGGGCGGTGTCACGTCGGACAGCGACTGGTCGGCCCCGTCGGCGGAAGGCGCCACTCCGGGCGCCTGTGAGGCGGAGAGCGCCGCCACCGCCGCCGCGGCCACCGCTGTGCTGGTGGCTCCCTTGCGCAGTCGACGGCCGATGTGCGCTGCCATACGTCTGGTCCCTCCCCGGTGCCCGGCCCTTCGCGCTCCCCAGCGCGGTGACTCAGGCGACCCTACGGCAACTCGGCGCCCCGGGACACCGCCACCTGACCGCTTTTCACGCTTTCGTCACCTCCTGGTCGTCCGGAATCCGGTGCGCGAACGTCACGCATACTGGGCGCCATTGATCAGAGGTTCGCATTTCGGGGGGCACGCCAGCCATGCCATTCACACTCAGCCACGCCGCGGCGGTCCTGCCGGGGATACGGAGGTCCGGCACCGCACGGGGCCCTCTTGTCGCGTCGGCACTCGTCATGGGCTCCTTCTCGCCCGATATGACGTACTTCGCCGACACCGCGATCCCGGGTGCGATGCTCTTCGGGGACGTCACGCACAGCCTGTTGGGCATTCTGACCGTCGATGTCCTGATCACCGCGGTGCTGGTGGCGGTGTGGCTGATGGTGCGTGAGCCGCTGCTGGCACTGGTGCCCGCCCGATGGCAGGGGCGGGTGCACACGCTGGTACGGGGCGAATCCTGGCGCGAGCGGCACCGGGTGGGGCTGGCGGCCCGGTTCTACGCCTCGGCCGTCATCGGGGCGGCGACGCATGTGGTGTGGGACCTGTTCACGCACGCGGACCGGTGGGGCACGAGGGTACTGCCGGCGCTCGGGGAAGTCGTGGCCGGATTCCCGATGTACCTGTACGCGCAGTACGGCGGCTCCGCCGTCGCGCTGGTGGTGCTGGTGTGGTTCGCGGGCGGCGCGCTGCGGCGGGTCCCGCCGGAGGCGGCGGGGCGGGCTCCGGCGTCGGTGCCGGTGCTGGACCGGCGGGGCCGGATGCTGGCGGCGGGGCTGCTCGGCGTGTGTGTGGCGGCGGGGATCGTGCACCGGTGCGTGCGGTGGTACGCGTACTGGGGGCGGATCGAGACACCGCTGGACATCATTCCGACGGCGTGCTTCGGCGCGGGAGCAGGACTGGCGGCCGGGTTGCTGCTGTACGGCGCGGGAATGCGGCTGCGGGCGGCGGGGCGCGGGCCGGTGGGGTAGCTGCACGCCGGCCCCGGCGCGGGTCCGGGCCGGGTCCGGCGCGGACGATGAGCGGGTCCGGCGCGGGTCCGGCGCGGGGCAGGGCAGGAGCGCGCCCCGGCCGCCCCGGACGGGGGCGTACCGGGGCGGGCGGGCCGGGCGCCTCGCCTCAGTGCGCCGCGGACTCCCAGTCCGGGCCCACGCCCACCGAGACGTCCAGCGGAGCGCGGAGTTCCACCGCCGTGGACATTTCGCGGCGGACGAGTTCCTCCACCCGCTCGCGCTCGCCCGGGGCGACCTCCAGCACGATTTCGTCGTGGACCTGGAGCAGCATCCGGGTGTTCAGGCCCGCCTCCCGCAGCGCCCGGTCGACGTTGAGCATCGCGACCTTCACGATGTCGGCGGCCGTGCCCTGGATCGGGGCGTTGAGCGCCATCCGCTCGGCCGCCTCGCGGCGCTGGCGGTTGTCGCTGTTCAGGTCCGGCAGGTACCGGCGGCGGCCGAGCATCGTCTCCGTGTACCCGGTGGCACGCGCCTCGTCGACGACCCGACGCAGATAGTCGCGCACGCCGCCGAACCGCTCGAAGTAGGTGTCCATCAAGGCGCGCGCCTCGCCCGCCTCGATGTTCAGCTGCTGGGAGAGGCCGAAGGCGGACAGGCCGTACGCCAGGCCGTAGGACATCGCCTTGATCTTGCGGCGCATCTCGGCGTCGACGGCGGACCGCTCCACCGAGAACACCTGGGAGGCGACCGTGGTGTGCAGGTCCTCCCCGGAGGTGAACGCCTCGATCAGGCCCTCGTCCTCCGACAGGTGGGCCATGACCCGCAGTTCGATCTGGCTGTAGTCGGCCGTCATCAGGGACTCGAAGCCCTCGCCGACCACGAAGCCGTGCCGGATCGCGCGGCCCTCGTCGGTGCGGACCGGGACGTTCTGGAGGTTCGGGTCCGTCGACGACAGGCGGCCGGTCGCCGCGACCGTCTGGCTGAAGGTGGTGTGGATCCGGCCGTCCGCCGCGATCGTCTTGATCAGGCCTTCGACCGTGGAGCGCAGCCGGGCCTGCTCGCGGTGGCGCAGCATGATGACCGGCAGCTCGTGCTCGGTCTGGGCGGCCAGCCACGCCAGCGCGTCGGCGTCCGTGGTGTAACCGGTCTTGGTCTTCTTCGTCTTGGGGAGGTTCAGCTCGCCGAAGAGGACCTCCTGGAGCTGCTTGGGCGAGCCGAGGTTGAACTCGTGCCCCACAGAGGCGTGCGCCTCCTTCACCGCCTGCTGCACGGCGCCCGCGAACTGCTGCTCCATCGCCTCCAGATGGGCGCGGTCGGCGGAGATGCCGTGCCGCTCCATCCGGGCGAGCAGCAGGGACGTGGGCAGTTCCACGTCGTGCAGGAGCTCGGTGGCGCCGACTTCCTGGAGCTTCTCGCCGAACGCCTCGCCCAGGTCGAGGACCGCGCGGGCCTGTGCCATCAGGGCGTCGGCCTCCGCCTGTTCGTCGGTGCCGAAGGCGAGCTGTCCGTCGGCGGCGGCAGGGGCAAGCTCCCTATGCAGGTACTCGACGGACAGGGCGTCCAGCGCGAAGGACCGGCGGCCGGGCTTGACCAGATAGGCGGCGAGGGCGGTGTCCATGGTGATGCCCTCGATGTGCCAGCCGTGTTCGGGGAAGACCCGCAGCGCCTCCTTGGCGCTGTGCATGATCTTCGGACGGCCCGGGTCGGCGAGCCAGGCCGCGAAGGCCTTCTCGTCGGCCTCGTCCAGCTGGGTCGTGTCGAACCAGGCCGCCTTGCCGTCGGCGGCGGCCAGCGCGACCTCGCTGACATTGCCCACACCAAGGGCCCAGGTGGCGACGGTCGCGACGCCGAGCGGCCGGCCGCCGTGCTGCTCCAGCCAGTACGCCAGCTCCCCGGCGCCCAGGACAGTGCCGTCCAGCTCGACACCGGCGGCCGTGGCGGGCGCCTCGTCCTCCTCCGCACCCGGGTCGACGGCGAGGAGCCGCTCCCGCAGGCTGGGGTTGCGGATCTCCAGGACCTCCAGGAACCCCTTCAGCGCCGTCCTGTCGTACGGCCTGCGCTCCAGGTCCGCGACCGACTTGGGCAGCTCCACGTCACGGACCAGCTCCGTGAGGTGACGGTTGAGCTTGACCGACTCCAGGTGGTCGCGCAGCGCCTGCCCGACCTTGCCCTTGACCTCGTCGGCGCGCTCGACCAGCTCCGCGAACGAACCGAACTGGTTGATCCACTTCGTGGCCGTCTTCTCACCGACACCGGGGATGCCCGGCAGGTTGTCCGACGGGTCGCCGCGCAGGGCGGCGAAGTCGGGGTACTGCGAGGGGGTCAGTCCGTACTTCTCCTGGACCTTCTCCGGGGTGAAGCGGGTCAGCTCGGAGACACCCTTGGTGGGGTACAGCACGGTGATGTGGTCGGAGACCAGCTGGAAGGAGTCCCGGTCACCGGTGACGATCAGCACCTCGAAGCCCGCCGCCTCGGCCTGGGTGGCCAGGGTGGCGATGATGTCGTCGGCCTCGAAGCCGTCGACCGCGAACCGCTCCGCGTTCATGGTGTCCAGCAGCTCACCGATCAGCTCGACCTGCCCCTTGAACTCGTCGGGGGTCTTGGAGCGGTTCGCCTTGTACTCGGGGAAGTCCTCGGAGCGCCAGGTCTTGCGGGACACGTCGAACGCCACGGCGAAGTGCGTGGGCGACTCGTCGCGCAGCGTGTTCGCCAGCATCGACGCGAAGCCGTAGATGGCGTTGGTCGTCTGGCCGCTCGCGGTGGTGAAGTTCTCCGCGGGCAGCGCGAAGAACGCCCGGTACGCCAGGGAGTGCCCGTCCATGAGGAGCAGGCGCGGACGGTTGTCGTCGGTCTTCTTCGATGCTGTCTCTACCACGGGGACGATCCTGCCACGGACCACTGACAATCCCGACCGAGCGAGCCTTGAGTCCGCCGCTGTCGGTGCGACGTGACAGGATCGTGGGACGTACCACGAAGTCGTCCGTCGGACATGACCGCTCAAGGGAGAGCGCGATGGCCAGCAAGCCGCCCGCAGGTGACCCGGTCCAGGACGCGCCGCAGGTCGCCCCGCCGCAGCACGCCGCCGCGGGCCTCCCCGCGATCGGGCACACGCTCAAGATCTCGCAAGCGCAGATGGGCGTGCGCCGCACCGCGCGCACACTGCTCAAGGTCAACCAGAAGGACGGCTTCGACTGCCCCGGCTGCGCCTGGCCGGAGGGCGAGAAGCGGCACATCGCGGAGTTCTGCGAGAACGGGGCGAAGGCGGTCGCCGAGGAGGCGACACTGCGCCGCGTCACGCCGGAGTTCTTCGCCGCCCACCCGATCGCGGATCTCGCCGCCCGCAGCGGCTACTGGCTGGGTCAGCAGGGCCGCATCACGCACCCGATGTACGCGGCCGAGGGCGCCGACCGGTACGAGGCGGTGAGCTGGGAGCGGGCTTTCGAGATCATCGCGGAGGAGCTGACGGCGCTCGGCTCCCCCGACGAGGCCGTCTTCTACACCTCGGGCCGCACCAGCAACGAGGCCGCGTTCCTGCTCCAGCTCTTCGCCCGCGAGTTCGGCACCAACAATCTTCCGGACTGCTCCAACATGTGCCACGAGTCGTCCGGCTCGGCGCTCACCGAGACGATCGGCATCGGCAAGGGCAGTGTGTCCCTGGAGGACCTGCACCAGGCCGACCTGATCATCGTGGCCGGTCAGAACCCGGGCACCAACCATCCGCGGATGCTCTCCGCCCTGGAGAAGGCCAAGGCCTCCGGCGCGAGGATCATCTCGGTGAACCCCCTGCCCGAGGCCGGCCTGGAGCGGTTCAAGAACCCGCAGACCGCCCAGGGCATGATCAAGGGCGCCGCCCTCACCGACCTGTTCCTCCAGATCCGCATCGGCGGCGACCAGGCCCTCTTCCGCCTCCTCAACAAGCTGATCCTCCAGACCGAGGGCGCGGTCGACGAGGACTTCGTCACCGAGCACACGCACGGGTACGAGGAGTTCGCCGCCGCGGCCGAGGCGGCCGACTGGGACGAGACCCTCGCCGCCACCGGCCTGGAGCGCGGGGAGATCGAGCGCGCCCTGCGCATGGTGCTCGCCTCCGAGCGCACCATCGTCTGCTGGGCCATGGGCCTCACCCAGCACAAGCACTCCGTGCCGACCATCCGCGAGGTGGTCAACTTCCTGCTGCTGCGCGGCAACATCGGCCGCCCCGGCGCCGGTGTCTGCCCGGTGCGCGGCCACTCCAATGTGCAGGGCGACCGCACCATGGGGATCTTCGAGCGCCCCTCGGCCGGATTCCTGGACGCGCTCGACAAGGAATTCGGGATCACCTCGCCCCGGCACCACGGCTTCGACGTCGTCCGCGCCATCCAGGCGCTGCGCGACGGCAGGGCCAAGGTCTTCTTCGCCATGGGCGGCAACTTCGTCGGCGCCACACCCGACACCGAGGTCACCGAGGCCGCCATGCGGCGCGCCCGGCTCACCGTGCACGTGTCGACCAAGCTGAACCGGTCGCACGCGGTCACCGGCACGCGTGCGCTGATCCTGCCGACGCTGGGCCGCACCGACAAGGACGTACAGAAGAGCGGCAAGCAGTTCGTGACGGTCGAGGACTCGATGGGCCTGGTCCACGCCTCGCGCGGCAACCTGCCGCCGGCGAGCCCGCACCTGCTGTCCGAGCCGGCGATCGTGGCACGCCTGGCGCGCGCGGTGCTGGGCGAGGCGTCGGCCACGCCGTGGGAGGAGTTCGCACACGACTACGCCACGATCCGCGACCGTATCGCGCGCGTGGTGCCCGGCTTCGAGGACTTCAACGCCAGACTCGCGGCCAGTCCCGGCGGCTTCGCCCTGCCGCACGCCCCGCGCGACGAGCGCCGCTTCCCGACGGAGACCGGCAAGGCCAACTTCACGGCCGCGCCCGTCGAGTACCCCAAGGTCCCCGAGGGCCGGCTGCTGCTGCAGACACTGCGCTCGCACGACCAGTACAACACCACGATCTACGGCCTGGACGACCGCTACCGCGGCATCAAGGGCGGCCGCCGTGTCGTCCTGGTCCACCCGGACGACGCCCGTGAGCTGGGCCTGGCCGACGGCGCGTACACCGACCTGGTCAGCGAGTGGACGGACGGCACCGAGCGCCGCGCGCCCGGCTTCCGCGTCGTCCACTACCCCACGGCGCGCGGCTGCGCGGCCGCGTACTACCCGGAGACCAATGTCCTGGTGCCGCTGGAGGCGACCGCCGACGTCAGCAACACACCCGCCAGCAAGTCCGTCATCGTGCGTCTGGAACAATCGGCCTCTGCCTGAGCGTTTGCTTAGGCAGCACGGCAGACCAGGGACATGACCGTACGACGATCGGAGCCGGGCCCCATGGGCGAGCAGACACAGGTGAAGTTCCCGCAGGAGGTCATCGACGAGTACGCCTCGCTCGGTGTGGACCTGCCCGCCCTCTTCTCCGCCGGGCACCTCGGCAACCGCATGGGCGTGCAGATCGTCGAGGCGTCCGCCGAGCGGGTCGTCGGCACCATGCCGGTCGAGGGCAACACCCAGCCGTACGGGCTGCTGCACGGCGGAGCCTCCGCCGTCCTGGCCGAGACGCTCGGCTCGGTCGGCTCCATGCTCCACGGCGGCGTGTCCAAGATCGCCGTCGGCGTCGATCTGAACTGCACGCACCACCGGGGCGTCCGCAGCGGACTGGTGACCGGCGTGGCCACCCCCGTCCACCGCGGTCGCTCCACCGCGACGTACGAGATCGTCATCACCGACGAGCAGGACAAGCGGGTCTGCACGGCCCGCCTGACCTGCCTGCTGCGCGACGTCTCCGCCAAGGACGCGGAGAACGTCCCCGGGGCGGCCGCGCCCGGCACTACGGGCTGACCGGCAGGGTGACGCCGCTGACCCCGGCCCGGACCGTCATCCGCGTCCCGGCCGGGTGGCGCAGGGTGTGGTCGTGGTCCGTGGAGATCAGCACCACGCCCAGCCGGTGCCCCTTCTTGAAGACGTAGTCCTGGGGCTGCATCTCCCACTCCAGCCGGTACTCCCGGCCCTCCACCACCGGGCTCTGCCGCTCCACGGAGTCACGGTTTCGGACGTCCAGCCACCCACGCGACACGATCCTGAAACCGGCGGTCTCGGTCCGGTGCCGGGTGCGGTAGGCGCAGCCGGTGTCGCCGGGGACGCCCTCGCCGTAACAGACGAGCTGCGAGGTGTCCGCCACGGTCCCGGCCGTCGCCCGGGTGTCCGTGCCGTGGTCGACGAGCAGCGCCGTCACATACGGGGACGTCCCGTCCAGGGACGCCCGCACCGACACGGCGGGCGTTCCGCTGATCCGCAGGTCGGCGGCGAGCGGCCCGGTGGTGTACGCGAGGCGGTTCGGGTTCGCCGCGTCCGGGTCCGCCACGAGCTGCTCGGCGCGCAGGGTGCGGCCCGCGTCGTGCAGGGCCTGGCGCGCCGGCCGGCCGGGAAGCGGCGACAGGCCGCCGTCCGCGGTCAGCCGCAGGGTGACGTCCCGGGTACCGGGCGCAGGCCAGTCCCGCTGCTGCCGCCAGGAGAAGTCCGCCTGCTCCACGTCGGCCTTCGGCCCGTCGAGGGCGCCGTTGTCCAGGCCGTACAGCCAGAAGTCGAACCACTGGTGGAGCCGGCCCAGCCACTCCTCCATGCGCAGCGGCATCGGGTTGACGTGCCCGGCCCGGTGCAGCCACAGCTTGCGCGGCACACCGTGCTCCTCCAGCGCCTCCCACAGCCGGGCCGCGTGGCGGGTCCTCACGTTCCCGTCGTTGAGGCCCTGCACCAGGAACACGCCGGCCTTGATCTTCCCGGCGTCCTTCAGATAGTCCCGCTCCCGCCAGAAGGCGGTGTAGTCGCCGCTCTCCCGGCCCTGCGTGGCGGTGAGCCGGTCCAGTACGGGCGTGCAGATGTCCCGGTCGGCCCGGCTGTAGACGGCCCTGGCCAGGATGTCGGCGTCCTCTCCCTGGTAGCCGCCGGGCGCCACGACCCCGCCGCCCGCCCGGTAGTAGTCGTACCAGGAGGTGATCCCGGAGATCGGCACGATGGCCTTCAGGCCCGTCACGCCCGTGGTCGCCACGGCGGTCGGGAGGGTTCCGTTGTACGAGATGCCCATCAGCGCCGCGTTGCCGGTGGACCAGGCCGCGCCGACCGGCCGCCCCTGGAGGTCCCAGCCCCGGGCGCGGCCGTTCAGCCAGTCGACGGCGGCCTTCGCGCCGAGCGTCTCCGCACGGCCGCCGGACACCGGGCAGCCCGTCGATCCGCCCGTACCGACGCTGTCGAGCTGGGCCACGGCGTAGCCACGGGGCAGGAAGTAGTTGTCGGTGTACCCCGGGAAGACCACGGAAGAGGCGTCAAGCGACGACGGGCCCGCCCCGGCGGACGTCTCGAAAAGGCCCGGAAGCCCATCGCGCCCCTTACCGCCGGGCAGTCCGTCCTCCTCCGCGTCGACAGAGTGGAAGGGGACGTCGTTGCCGCCGCCCCAGTACGGACTCGCCTCGATGATCGTCGCGACCTTGAGTCCGGCGTCGGTCTCCTTGGGCCGCAGAATGCGCATCCGTACGGTGTCGCGCCTACCGTCCCCGTCGCTCTCCGTCGCCGTTTCGATGTCCACCTCCTGGTGGACGGCGTCCGCGCGGGAGAAGACGGGCTGGGTCGCCTGCCTCTGGATCCGCAGCGCGTCAGGCCCGTCGGCGTCCGGCCCGAGGGGCGGCGGTGCCGCCGCGACCAGGGCGGCGGCAAGCACCATCAGACCGAACCTGCGGGGGATGCGCGGCGCGCGTGTTCCGTGGGGTCTCGCCATCGTGCCTGCCTCCAGGGGCCGGTGGGTGCGACGATCACGCGGGAAGCGCGTCACACATTCCACCGCTTCCGCAGCAGTGACACCAGACGGCAAACGCCGTACGAGCCAAGGCCATTGTGTGACCGAAGGTGACCACCTAGCGTTGCCAGCATGAGGTCCAGGGACGGTCGCCTTGGAGCCGCTCGGCACGGACCACTCGCCGGGCTGGTGCTGTGCGCGATGCTCACCCTGCCCTCCACGACCTGCTGTTCGGAATCCGGACCTCCCGCACCGCACAGCAGTACACCTGCCGACGTCTGCACCGCTCTCGTCTCCTACTGGGTCAAGGAGGCATGGAAAAACAGCAGTTGGGCGGGGCTGGACTGGGAACAGAAGGGACTGTCCAACGAACAACTGGTTATCCACGACGGCGTCCTCGCAGCCGCCCGCGCCACCGAGCAGCGCGAGGGCCGGGACGTGGCCCTGCGGTTGATCGACCGGCGGACGCGGGAGCGCTGCGAGGCGGCCGACGGCGCGACGGGCAGCTCCGATAACTGGCGACAACCGCACTGAACGACCGACCCCCGCCCCCTCCACGCACAGCGGAAGCGGCCCATCCGGTGTAACACAGAGTAACCAAATTGCCATGCGGCATCCGGCCGGCGACCACCGCCGACCACTGCGCCAAGCCCCCGCCAGGGGCGTCACGCCCCAGACCCCTGTCAGCACCAAGATCCGCCCAAGCCCCTTAGTGGAACTGGGCGTTCTCACTATGTGGGCAAACCGGCACCGACCGGAAAGCCCGCTTCTGTCCACGCCTCACACACGTGCTCTGCGCTTCGGCATAACAAGACAGTCACATCCTGACTTCCACAGTCCCGGACTCAACCGGCTGCGCTTAGAGTCACCGCCAGTCACCGCGCCGCCGGGCGCGTCTGCTGCACTACCCAGCACCTACCCAGTGCCTACTCATCCAGTGCGGCCCGGCGATCACACGGCACCTCAACCGAGGAGGCCGCGCCAGGGAAAGGATCAATTGTGCGACAGCGTTCCTTGCTCATACTCACCACCGTGATCACCACGGGGGCACTCACCCTCACCGCCTGTGGGTCCCGCGACGACAGCAAGGGCGGTAAGGACAGCAGCGGCGGCAAGACGACCGTGGTCATCGGCGTCGACGCCCCGCTCACCGGATCGCTTTCCGCGCTCGGCCAGGGCATCAAGAACTCCGTGGACCTGGCGGTCAAGACCGCCAACAAGAACAACGAGGTCCCGGGCGTCGAATTCAAGATCGAGGCCCTCGACGACCAGGCCGTCCCGGCCTCCGGACAGGCCAACGCCACCAAGCTCGTGGGCAACAAGGACGTCATCGGCGTCGTCGGCCCGCTGAACTCCGGTGTCGCCCAGTCGATGCAGGGCGTCTTCGAGAAGGCCGGCGTCACACAGGTCTCCCCCGCCAACACCAACCCGGCCCTCAGCCAGGGTGACAACTGGGGCAAGGGCGATTTCAAGCGCCCCTTCAAGACCTACTTCCGCACCGCCGCCACCGACGTCGTCCAGGGCAAATTCGCCGCCCAGTACCTCTTCAACGACGCCAAGAAGCGCAAGGTCTACGTCGTCGACGACAAGCAGACCTACGGCGCCGGCCTCGCCGCGATCTTCTCCAAGGAGTTCGAGCGCCTCGGCGGCAAGGTCGTCGGCACCGACCACGTGACGGTCAAGGAGACCGACTTCTCCAGCACCGCCGACAAGGTCAAGAGCTCCGGCGCCGACTCCGTCTACTTCGGCGGCCAGTACCCCGAGGGCGGCCTGCTCTCCGACCAGATCAAGAAGACGGGCGCCAAGATCCCCACCATGGGTGGCGACGGCATCTACGACCCCGCCTTCATCAGCGCCTCCGGCGTCGCGAACGACGGTGACCTCGCGACCTCCATCGGCTACCCGGTCGAGAAGCTCCCGACGGCCAAGAAGTTCATCGACGACTACAAGGCCGCCGGCTACAAGGACCCGTACGCGGCGTACGGCGGCTACTCCTACGACGCCGGCTGGGCCATCATCCAGGCCGTCAAGGCCGTCGTCGCCGCCAACGACGGCAAGCTCCCCACCGACGCCCGCGAAAAGGTCGTCGAGGCCATGGCCAAGGTCTCCTTCGACGGCGTGACCGGCAAGGTCGCCTTCGACGAATTCGGCGACACCACGAACAAGCAGCTCACCGTCTACAAGGTGGAAGGCACCACCTGGAAGGACGTCAAGAGCGCCACGTTCGAGGACTGATCCAACCGCACCGCCCCGCTCCACCTGATCCAAGCCGCGCGAGGGCGCAAACAGCGCCCTCGCGCGGTGTCATATCCGACAAGCTCATCGGAGGCCCTGCGGTGTACGAACTGCCGCAACAGCTGGCCAATGGCCTCGCCCTCGGCGCCCTTTATGGCCTCATAGCCATCGGGTACACGATGGTGTACGGCATCGTCCAGCTCATCAACTTCGCCCACGGCGAGATATTCATGATCGGGGGCTTCGGCGCCCTCACCGCGTACCTGATACTTCCCAGCGGGACATCCCTCGTCGTAGCCATCCCGCTCATGATCGTCGGCGGCGCCCTCGCCTCCGTCGCCGTTGCCACCGCCGCCGAACGCTTCGCCTACCGCCCCCTGCGCAGCGCACCCCGGCTGGCCCCGCTGATCACGG
Organism: Streptomyces sp. NPDC000229; assembly: GCF_040300825.1. NCBI lineage: Bacteria > Bacillati > Actinomycetota > Actinomycetes > Kitasatosporales > Streptomycetaceae > Streptomyces > Streptomyces sp. NPDC000229. Next base: position 13,209 of record NZ_JBEPEL010000085.1, on the reverse strand, counting down.
CGATCGGCCTCTCGATCGTCCTCCAGCAGCTCGTCTGGGGCTTCTACCCCGACGCGAAGAAGCCGCGCAGCTTCCCCGAGTTCCAGGGTGAGTCGTTCAAGCTCCTCGACAACCTGTACCTCCAGCGCGCCGACCTCTTCGTCCTCGTCCTCGCCCCCCTGTGCATGCTCGCCCTCGGCCTCTTCGTCTCCAAGAGCCGCAGCGGCCGCGCCATGCAGGCCACGGCCCAGGACCCGGACACCGCGAAGCTGATGGGCATCAACACCGACCGCATCATCGTGATGGCCTTCGCCATCGGCGCCGCGTTCGCCGCCGTCGCCGCGGTCGCCTACGGACTCGACAAGGGCCAGATCAACTTCGAGATGGGCTTCATCCTCGGACTCAAGGCCTTCACCGCCGCCGTCCTCGGCGGCATCGGCAACATCTACGGCGCGATGGTCGGCGGAGTCGTCCTCGGCCTCGCCGAGTCCCTCTCGATCGCCTACATCGAAGAGATCCCCGGCATGCAGCAGCTCGGCGGCGGCGCCTGGGCCAACGTCTGGGCTTTCGTACTTCTCATCGTCGTGCTCCTCGTCAGGCCGCAGGGCCTGCTCGGCGAGCGCGTCGCGGATCGGGCGTGAGAGCCATGACAACCGACACCCTCAAGACCACCGACGCCACCCCGGCCGACGACACCTCCCGTGTCACCATGCTGCGCAGGACCATCGCCGCCGGCGGCCTGGCCACCATCGCCAGCACCTTCCTCGCCTGGACCTACACCGACGCCTTCCCCGGCGACCTCACCGTCTACGGCTACCCCGGCGGGCTCCAGGTCCTCACCCTCGTCGCCGGCCTCCTCACCGTCGCGTACGCGCTCGCCGCACTCGACGTCCGCGGCCTGCGCTGGCTCGCGCCCACCGGCACCACCAAGGCCCTGCAACTGCTGGCCCTCGGCGCCTTCGGCACCACCTGGTTCACCGTCATCGCCATCGCGGTCGAACTCGGCGGACTCGCCCACCTCGACCCCGGCGCCTACGTGGCAGCGGTCGCCTCCGCCGTCCCCGCCGTCGCCTTCCTCCTCCCTGACGACACCCGCAAGGCCCAACGGCCCAGGACACTGCCCTCCTGGGCCGAGATCCTCGTGATCGTCGCCGCCTTCGGGCTCGGGCTGTACGTCGTCACCTACGGCATCGACACCGAGTACGCCGAACTCTTCACCGGCTACCTCATCACCGCCGGCTTCGCCATCGCCGCCATCTTCAAGGCCGGCCTCATGGCACGGCTCTCGGCACTCACCGCCAAGTACCGGTCCATCACGGTGGCAGCCGCCTTCGTCGCCGCAGCCGCCTTCCCCTTCACCCAGAGCACCGACCAGTTCACCCTGATCGCGGTCAACATCCTCATCTTCGCCACCGTCGCCCTCGGCCTGAACATCGTCGTCGGCCTCGCAGGCCTGCTCGACCTCGGATACGTCGCCTTCCTCGGCGTCGGCGCCTACACCGCGGCCCTCGTCTCCGGCACCACCGCCTCCGCCTTCGACATCCAGTTCCCCTTCTGGGCCGCCGTCCTCACCGGCGCCGCCGTGTCCCTCGTCTTCGGCGTCGTCATCGGCGCCCCGACCCTGCGACTCCGCGGCGACTACCTCGCCATCGTCACCCTCGGCTTCGGCGAGATCTTCCGCATCGCCGTCGGCAACCTGGACGGTGTCTCCGGCCCCCAGGTCACCAACGGCCCCAACGGCATCCCCAACATCCCCGACCTCGTCTTCTTCGGATACGACTTCGGCGAGTCCCACACCATCCTCGGCTTCGAGCTCGGCTCCTACGCCAACTACTACCTGCTGATGCTGCTCGCGATGATCCTCGTGGTCCTCGTCTTCAGCCGCGCCGGCAACTCCCGCATCGGCCGGGCCTGGGTCGCCATCCGCGAGGACGAGACCGCCGCCACCGCCATGGGCATCAACGGCTTCCGGGTCAAGCTCATCGCCTTCGCCCTGGGCGCCACCCTCGCCGGCGTGGCCGGCACCGTCCAGGCACACGTCCAGAGCACCGTGGTCCCGGAGATGTACGTCTTCGCCGGCCCCGTACCGCCCAACTCGGCCTTCCTCCTGGCCGCCGTCATCCTCGGCGGCATGGGCACCATCAGCGGACCCCTCATCGGCGCCGCCCTGCTCTACATGATCCCGGCGAAGCTCCAGTTCCTCCAGGACTACCAGCTCCTCGGCTTCGGCATCGCGCTCATCCTCCTGATGCGCTTCCGCCCCGAAGGACTCATCGCCAACCGCCGCGCCCAGCTCGAATACCACGAGACCGGCCAACTCGACGTACCCGACGAAAAACTGCCCGACTCCGCCGTCGGCACCACGAAGGCGGGGGCGTGAACACCATGACCACCACCACGACCACGACCAAGACCGCCGAGGCCGCCCCGGTCCTCGAAGCCAGCGGCGTCACCATGCGCTTCGGCGGCCTCACCGCCGTACGCTCGGTCGACCTCACCGTCCGCGAAGGCGAGATCGTCGGCCTCATCGGCCCCAACGGCGCCGGCAAGACCACCTTCTTCAACTGCCTCACCGGCCTCTACGTCCCCACCGAGGGCAAGGTCTCCTACAAGGGCACCGTCCTGCCGCCCAAGCCCCACCTCGTCACCCAGGCAGGCATCGCCCGCACCTTCCAGAACATCCGGCTCTTCGCCAACATGACGGTCCTGGAAAACGTCCTCGTCGGACGCCACACCCGGACCAAGGAAGGACTCTGGTCCGCACTCCTGCGCGGCCCCGGCTTCAAGAAGGCCGAAGCCGCCTCGCACGCCCGGGCCATGGAACTGCTGGAGTTCATCGGCCTCGAGCACAAGGCCGACCACCTCGCCCGCAACCTCCCCTACGGCGAGCAGCGCAAGCTGGAGATCGCCCGGGCCCTCGCGAGCGACCCCGGCCTGATCCTGCTCGACGAGCCCACGGCCGGCATGAACCCGCAGGAGACGCGGGCCGCGGAAGAACTCATCTTCGCCATCCGCGACAAGGGCATCGCCGTACTCGTCATCGAGCACGACATGCGCTTCATCTTCAACCTCTGCGACCGGGTCGCCTGCCTGGTACAGGGCGAGAAACTCATCGAGGGCACACCGTCCGTCGTCCAGGGTGACGAACGCGTCGTCGCCGCCTACCTCGGAACGCCCTTCGAGGGCGAGCCGGGCGCGGAGGAAGCGGCGGAAGTAGCCGCGGCCGAAGCCGCCGCGGACGCCACCCCGGCCGGCTCCGGCACGGACGACGTGTCCGACACGTCGGAGGACGGCACCTCCGAGGACGACACGTCGGAGGACACCACCACCGACGACGGACCGCAGGACGCCACCGGCACCGACGCCCCCACGGCCGAGAACGCCGACAGCGACAGCGACAGCGCCGACAGCACCAGCACCGCCACGGACGACTCCTCCGCGCGCAGCACCACCACCGAAGGAGACCCCAAGTGACCGCCCTCCTGGAGGTAGAGGACCTCCGCGTCGCCTACGGCAAAATCGAAGCCGTCAAAGGCATCTCCTTCACCGTCGAAGCCGGCCAAGTCGTCACCCTCATCGGCACCAACGGCGCCGGCAAGACCACCACGCTGCGCACCCTCTCCGGGCTCCTGAAGCCCACCGGAGGAAAGATCGTCTTCGAAGGAAAGCCACTCGCCGGCATCCCCGCGCACAAGATCGTCGCCCTCGGCATGGCCCACTCCCCCGAAGGCCGGCACATCTTCCCGCGGCTGTCCATCGCCGAAAACCTTCAGCTCGGAGCCTTCCTCCGCAGCGACAAGGCCGGCATCGAGAAGGACATCCAGCGCGCCTACGACCTCTTCCCCATCCTCGGGGAACGCCGAAAGCAGGCCGCCGGCACCCTCTCGGGCGGTGAACAGCAAATGCTCGCCATGGGCCGGGCCCTCATGTCCCAGCCCAAGCTGCTCATGCTCGACGAGCCCTCCATGGGCCTCTCCCCGATCATGATGCAGAAGATCATGGCGACCATCGCCGAACTCAAGGCGCAAGGCACCACCATCCTGCTCGTCGAACAGAACGCCCAGGCCGCGCTCTCGCTCGCCGACCAGGCGCACGTGATGGAAATCGGCAAGATCGTCCTCTCCGGCACCGGACAGGACCTCCTGCACGACGAATCCGTCCGCAAGGCCTACCTCGGCGAGGACTGAGCCGGACACACAAGAGGGCCCACCCGGTCACGGGTGGGCCCTCTTCGTCGTCCACGTACTACTGGCCCTTCGCGGCCTTCTTCTCCTCGGCGTCCTCGATGACGGCCTCCGCCACCTGCTGCATCGACATCCGCCGGTCCATCGACGTCTTCTGAATCCACCGGAACGCCGCCGGCTCCGACAGCCCGTACTGCGTCTGAAGGATGCTCTTCGCCCGGTCCACCAGCTTGCGCGTCTCCAGCCGCTGCGAGAGGTCCGCGACCTCCTTCTCCAGCGCCTTCAGCTCCGCGAACCGCGACACCGCCATCTCGATCGCCGGCACGACGTCACTCTTGCTGAACGGCTTCACCAGATACGCCATCGCCCCCGCGTCCCGCGCCCGCTCCACCAGGTCCCGCTGCGAGAACGCGGTCAGCATCAGGACCGGCGCGATGGACTCTTCCGCGATCTTCTCCGCGGCGGAGATCCCGTCCAGGACGGGCATCTTCACGTCCAGGATCACCAGGTCCGGCCGGTGCTCCCGCGCCAGCTCGACGGCACGGGCACCGTCACCGGCCTCGCCGACGACCGAGTAGCCCTCTTCCTCGAGCATCTCTTTGAGATCGAGGCGGATGAGGGCCTCGTCCTCGGCGATGACGACACGGGTCGTCAGCGGCGGGACGTGCGACTTGTCGTCGTCGGCGGCGTCGGGCTGGGGCGACTCGGGGGCGGTCACTTAGGCTCCTCGTTCGGCTAGGTACTGCTACCTGAGCCTACCTAGCTCCTGTATGTTTGAGTCACGGCGGGTCTCCGCTAACCTTCCTTTTGAAGGACGCCCCGGTAGTCCAGCGGTAGAGACACGGTGCTCAAACCACCGACAGCGTCGGTTCGAATCCGACCCGGGGCACTCACCCTTCGATTCCAAGGTCTCGACACCATTGGCGATCTTCACCCGCAGCGGTGAACAGGTGATCGAACCGGCTCCCCCGGAGGGCCCCGCAGGCCAAACTCGGCCGCGTGTACGACATCGACACACGCAAGCGAGCCCTCGCGCTCGTCGCGCAGGGCCGCAGCCTGAATTCCGTGAGCCAGCAGACCGCCATATCTCGGGCAGCCATCCGGTCGTGGCAAACCCGTCTCGAACCACTCGCCCACCCCGGCGAGCCCTGTCCGCGTTGCAAGGACGTGCCCGGTGCACCCGAAGACCTGGTGGCGTACGCCTACCTGTTGGGGCTGTACCTCGGTGACGGCTGCATCAGCGAACACCGCAGAGGCGTCCACTACCTCCGTATCGCGTGCGCCGACGCCTGGCCCGGCCTGATCGACGCATGCGAAGCCGCGATCCGTGCCGTACGACCGGGGAACAGCGTCTGCCGCGTCCAGGGGAAGGGCTGCGTTGCCGTCGCCAGCAGCAGCAAGCACTGGCCCTGCCTCTTCCCCCAGCACGGCCCCGGCAAGAAGCACGAGCGCCGCATCGTGCTCGAAGGCTGGCAACAGCAGATCGTCGACGAGCATCCCTGGGAGTTCGTCCGGGGGCTCATCCACTCCGACGGGTGCAGGATCACGAACTGGACCACGCGCCTCGTGGGCGGGGTGCGGAAGCGGTACGAGTATCCGCGGTACTTCTTCACCAACGTCTCGGACGACATCCGGCGGCTGTACACCGACACCCTCGACAAGCTCGGCGTCGAGTGGACGCACTGCACGCGGGGCGGGAATCCGTACAACATCTCGGTTGCCCGACGCGCGTCCGTGGGGTTGATGGACGCGCATGTCGGGCCGAAGTACTGAGCGGGTTACGCCAGGGGTTCGCCGATGTGGTGGACGCGGACCAGGTTGGTGGAGCCCGAGACGCCCGGCGGGGAGCCGGCGGTGATGATGACGATGTCGTCCTTCTGGCAGCGGCCGATCTTCAGCAGGTGCTCATCGACCTGGGCGACCATCGCGTCCGTGGAGTCGACCTGGGGTCCCAGGAAGGTTTCCACGCCCCAGGTGAGGTTGAGCTGGGAGCGGGTGGCCGGGTCCGGGGTGAAGGCGAGGAGGGGGATGGGTGAGCGGTAGCGGGAGAGGCGGCGGACGGTGTCGCCGGACTGGGTGAAGGCGACGAGGTATTTGGCGCCGAGGAAGTCGCCCATTTCGGCGGCCGCGCGGGCGACGGCGCCGCCTTGGGTGCGGGGTTTGTTGCGTTCGGTGAGTGGGGGGAGTCCCTTGGCGAGGACGTCTTCTTCGGCCGCTTCGACGATGCGGCTCATGGTGCGGACGGTTTCGATGGGGTAGCGGCCGACGCTGGTCTCGCCGGAGAGCATGACGGCGTCGGTGCCGTCGATGACGGCGTTGGCGACGTCGCTGGCTTCGGCGCGGGTGGGGCGGGAGTTGTCGATCATCGAGTCGAGCATTTGGGTGGCGACGATGACCGGTTTGGCGTTGCGCTTGGCGAGTTTGATGGCGCGCTTCTGGACGATCGGGACCTGTTCGAGGGGCATTTCGACGCCGAGGTCGCCGCGGGCGACCATGATGCCGTCGAAGGCGGCGACGATGTCGTCGATGTTGTCGACGGCCTGGGGTTTTTCGATTTTCGCGATGACGGGTGTGCGGCGGCCTTCCTCGTCCATGACGCGGTGGACGTCTTCGATGTCGCGTCCGCTGCGTACGAAGGAGAGGGCGATGATGTCGGCGCCGGTGCGCAGTGCCCAGCGGAGGTCTTCGACGTCCTTGTCGGAGAGGGCGGGGACGGAGACGGCGACGCCGGGGAGGTTGAGGCCTTTGTTGTCGGAGACCATGCCGCCTTCGAGGACGGTGGTGTGGACGCGGGGGCCGTCGACGGCGGTGACCTGGAGGGTGACGCGGCCGTCGTCGACGAGGATGCGTTCGCCGGGGGTGACGTCGGTGGCGAGGCCTTCGTAGGTGGTGCCGCAGGTGTGGCGGTCGCCTTGGACGCCGGGTTCGGTGGTGATGGTGAAGTCGTCGCCGCGTTCAAGGAGTACGGGTCCTTCGCGGAAGCGTCCGAGGCGGATCTTCGGGCCTTGAAGGTCGGCGAGGATGCCGACGCTGCGGCCGGTTTCGTCGGAGGCTTTGCGTACGTGTTGGTAGCGCTCCTCGTGGTCGGCGTAGGTGCCGTGGCTGAGGTTGAAGCGGGCGACGTCCATTCCGGCTTCGACCAGTGTCTTGATCTGGTCGTATGTGTCGGTGGCTGGGCCCAGGGTGCAGACGATTTTGGCTCGGCGCATGGTTCGACCCTACGGCTTACCGGCCGGTAGAGATTTGGTGTGGCGTGACTACTCAACAACCTTTCCATGAACCCTTATTGACAAGTGTTGAATGTGTGCGGGGTGCTGCTCCGATGAGCGTCAGAGCTGGGGCGGGTGCATGGTGAATCGGGCGTTGACCTGTGCGGTGACGGTTTGGCGCTGGGGTTCGAGGTCGAGTGCGGGGGCGGTGTTTTCGGGGGTCGCGGCGCCGGCGAAGGCCATGCGGGCGGTGCCGGGGGTGGGCGGGAAGGAGGGGGTGGCGTTCTCGGCGCCGAGGTCGGCGAGTTCGACGAGGGCGGCGAGCCGGGTGCCGAGGGCTTCGGCGTATTCGCGGGCGCGTTGGACGGCTTCCTTGACGGCTTGGCGGCGGGCTTCGCCGTGGGCGGGTGAGTCGGGGCGCAGGGCCCACCAGGGGCCGTCGATGCGGGTGAGCTCGAGATCGGCGAGGCGGGTGGTGAGTTCGCCGAGGGCGGTGAAGTCGGTGAGTTCGGCGGTGATGTGGACGCTGCCGTGGTAGGCGCGGACGCGTTCGGCGCGGCCGTGGCGGGTGAGTTCGGGGGTGATGGAGAAGGCGCCGGTCTGGAGGTTTTCGACGGCGTCGCCGTAGGTCTTGATGAGGTCGAGGACGGTGGTGTTGCGGCGGGTGAGGTCGTCGAGTGCGGTGCGCCGGTCGGTGCCGCGGGCCGCGACGGTGATGCCGATGCGGGCGATCTCGGGGTCGACTTCGAGGTGGGCTTCGCCGCGTACGGCGACGCGGGGGGCGTGGGGGGTGCCGTAGGGGAGGTCGGTGGGCTGGGTCATGGCCGGTGGGTTCCTTCGCTCGGGGGTTCCACTCTTTCGTAGGTGGTCATCGGATCGAAACCTGTGGGGGCTGTTGCGGGGGGCGTGTCTGCGCCAGAATCTACGCGCGTCATGCACTGAACGAAGGAGATCACATGCCGCTGAATCGTAGGACGTTCCTGGGCACTTCGGCCGTGGCCGGTGCCGGTGTGGCGATCACCGGGGCGGTCGGCGGCGCGCCCGCGGCGGCGGCGCCCCGGGCCAAGCGGTACTCCTTCACCGTCATGGGTACGACGGACCTGCACGGCAATGTCTTCAACTGGGACTACTTCACGGACAAGGAGTTCGACGACAAGGCGCACAACGATGTCGGCCTGGCGAAGATCTCCACGCTGGTGGAGCGTGTGCGCGAGGAGAAGGGCCGCCGCAATACGCTGCTGATCGACGCGGGTGACACGATCCAGGGCACCCAGTTGTCGTACTACTACGCGAAGGTCGACCCGATCACGGCCGAGCGCGGTCCGGTGCACCCGATGGCGCAGGCGATGAACGCGATCGGGTACGACGCCGCCGCTCTCGGCAACCACGAGTTCAACTACGGGATACCGGTGCTGCGGAAGTTCCAGCAGCAGTGCGACTTCCCGCTGCTGGGCGCGAACGCGCTGGACGCGAAGACGCTGCGGCCGGCGTTTCCGCCGTACAGCATGCACCGGCTGTGCACGCCGTTCGGGCGGGATGTGCGGGTGGCGGTGCTGGGGCTGACGAACCCGGGCATCGCGATCTGGGACAAGGCGAACGTCAGCGGGAAGATGGTGTTCCCGGGGCTGGAGGAGCAGGCGGCGAAGTGGGTGCCGAAGCTGCGGTCGATGGGCGCGGATGTGGTGATCGTGTCGGCGCACTCGGGGTCGAGCGGGACGTCGTCGTACGGGGACCAACTTCCGTACATCGAGAACGCGGCGGCGCTGGTGGCGGAGCAGGTGCCGGGGATCGATGCGATCCTGGTGGGTCATGCGCACACGGAGATCCCCGAGTACCGGGTGAAGAACAGGGCGACGGGCAAGGACGTCGTGCTGTCGGAGCCGCTGAAGTGGGGGCAGCGGCTGACGCTGTTCGACTTCGATCTGGTGTGGTCGAAGGGGCGCTGGACGGTGGAGAAGGTCGGCGCGGAGGTGCTGAACTCGAACACCGTCGAGGAGGACCCGGAGATCGTCAAGCTGCTGGGTGACGAGCACGCGAAGGTCGTGGCGTACGTCAACCAGGTCATCGGTACGTCGACCGCCGTGATGTCCACGGCCGATGCGCCGTGGAAGGACGAGCCGATCATCGACCTGATCAACCATGTCCAGGCGGAGACGGTGAGGGCGGCGCTGGCGGGTGGTGAGTACGGGTCGCTGCCGGTGCTGTCCCAGGCGTCGTGCTTCTCCCGGACGGCGAGGATCCCGGCCGGGCAGGTGACCATCAAGGACGCCGCGGGGCTGTACCCGTTCGAGAACACGCTGGAGGCGCGGCTGCTCACGGGGGCGCAGCTGAAGGACTACCTGGAGTTCTCCGCGCGGTACTACGTGCAGACCCCGGCGGGGGCGCCGGTGGACCCGTCGAAGCTGACGAACGCGGGTGGGACGCCGGACTACAACTACGACGCGGTGTACGGGCTGTCGTACGAGATCGACATCGCGAAGCCGGCGGGGTCGCGGATCGTGAATCTGTCGTTCGAGGGGAAGCCGCTGGATCCGGCGGCGCGGTTCGTGCTGGCGGTGAACAACTACCGGGCGTCCGGTGGGGGTGCCTTCCCTCATGTGGCGGGGACCAAGCAGCTGTGGGCGAACTCGGACGAGATCCGTAACACGATCATCCAGTGGGTGAAGGCCCAGGGGACGGTCGACCCGGGCCATTTCGCTTCGGTGGACTGGAAGCTGACCCGGGACGGTGTGCCGGTGTTCTAGCGGGTCTGGGCCTGTCGGCCCGGGAGCGGAGGCGTCTGGCGGGGAATGCCGGGCGCCTCCTGCCGTTCGAGGCCGAAGGTGGTGAAGGCGGTGCGGCGTGGGAGCGGGTAGGGCTCTTTGCCGGTGAGGTGGTTGAGGATGGTGGCGCTGCGCCAGGCGGCGAGGCCGAGGTCGGGTGCGCCGACGCCGTGGGTGTGGGTTTCGGCGTTCTGTACGTAGACGGAGCCGGTGACGGAGGGGTCGAGGACGAGCCGGTGGTGGGCGTCGATGCGGGGGCGGTCGGCGGAGTCGCGGCGCATGTAGGGGTCGAGGCCGGCGAGGATGCGGCCGAGGGGGCGTTCGCGGTAGCCGGTGGCGAGGATGACGGCGTCGGTGGTGAGGCGGGATCGGGTGCCTTGCTGGATGTGTTCCAGGTGGAGTTCGACCTTGGTGGTGGCGAGGCGTCCGGCGGTGCGGACGCGGACGCCGGGGATGAGGACGGCGTCGGGCCAGCCGCCGTGGAGGGTGCGGCGGTAGAGCTCGTCGTGGATGGCGGCGATGGTGTCGGCGTCGATGGCTTTGTGGAGTTGCCATTGGCGGCGGACGAGGTCGCTGCGTACCTGTTCGGGGAGGGCGTGGAAGTAGTGGGTGTAGTCGGGGGTGAAGTGTTCGAGGCCGAGTTTGGAGTACTCCATGGGGGCGAAGGCCTCGGTGCGGGTGAGCCAGTGGATCTTCTCGGCTCCGGTGGGGCGGGTGCGGAGGAGGTCGAGGAAGATCTCGGCGCCGGACTGGCCGGAGCCGATGACGGTGAGGTGTTCGGCGGCGAGGAGGCGGTCGCGGTGGTGAAGGTAGTCGGCCGAGTGGATGACGGGGACGGTGGGCTGGTCGGCGAGGGGGCGGAGGGGGTCGGGGACGTGGGGTTCGGTGCCGACGCCGAGGGCGATGTGGCGGGTGTGGGTGCGGCCGAGGGCTTCGGCTTCGCCGTCGGCGTCGAGTTGGGTGTAGTCGACTTCGAACAGGTCGCGTTCGGGGTTCCAGCGGACGGCGTCGACCTGGTGGCCGAAGTGGAGGCCGGGGAGGTGGTCGCTGACCCAGCGGCAGTAGGCGTCGTATTCGGCGCGGTGGGTGTGGAACCGCTCGGCGAAGTAGAACGGGTAGAGGCGGTCCCGGCCGCGGAGGTAGTTGAGGAATGACCAGGGGCTGGTGGGGTCGGCGAGGGTGACGAGGTCGGCGAGGAAGGGGACTTGGAGGGTGGAGCCTTCGATGAGCTGGCCGGGGTGCCAGCGGAAGGCGGGGCGTTGTTCGTAGAAGGCGGTGTCGAGGCCTCCGGGTACGCCGTGGGCGAGGGCGGCGAGGGAGAGGTTGAACGGGCCGATGCCGATGCCCACCAGGTCGTGGGGCTGGTCGTGGTCGCGCTGCGGTGTGCTGCCGGTCATCGGGTGGTGCTGCCTTCCACGAGTGCGGTGAGGGTTTCCAGGTGGGCGGGGGTGGTGTGGGGGTTGAGGAGGGTGGCCTTGAACCAGAGGCGGCCGTCGGCGTGGGCGCGGCCGAGGACGGCGTGGCCGTGGGTGAGGAGGTCGCGGCGGGCGGCGGCGACGGCGTGGTCGGTGGCGCGGGTGGGGCGGAAGAGGACGGTGCTGAGGGTGGGGCGTTCGTAGAGGTCGAGGTGGGGGTTCTTGTCGACGAGGTCGGCGAGGTGCTGGGCGGTGGTGCAGACGCGGTCGACGAGGTGGCCGAGGCCGGTGCGGCCGAGGGCGCGGAGGGTGACGGCGATCTTGAGGATGTCGGGGCGGCGGCTGGTGCGCGGGGAGCGGCCGAGGAGGTCGGGGAGGCCGGCGCGGGTGTCGTCGTCGGGGTTGAGGTAGGGGGCGGTGTGGTTCAACGCGTCGAGCAGTGTGCTGTCGGGTACGGCGAGGAGGCCGGCGGCGACCGGTTGCCAGCCGAGTTTGTGCAGGTCGAGGGTGACGGTGCGGGCGCGGTCGAGGCCGGTGAGGAGGTGGCGGCGGGTTTCGCTGAACAGGAGCGGGCCGCCGTACGCGGCGTCGATGTGGAGGGTGGCGCCGTGGGTGTCGCACAGGTCGGCGATCTCGGGGAGCGGGTCGATGCTGCCGGTGTCGGTGGTGCCGGCGGTGGCGGCGACGAGGAGGGGGCCGCGGAGGTCGGTGAGGACGGCGGCGAGGGCGGTGAGGTCGAGGGTGCCGCGGGGGGCGGGGACGGTGACCGGTTCGGGGAGGCCGAGGAGCCAGGCGGCGCGGTGGATGGAGTGGTGGGCATTGGCGCCGCACACCGTTTGGAGGGTGGGTCCGTGCTGTTCGCGGGCGAGGAGCAGCGCGAGGTGGTTGGACTCGGTGCCGCCGGTGGTGACCAGGGCGTCGGGGTCCGGCCCGGCGGGGTGGGTTTCGGTGGCGAGGGCGCGGGTGACGAGCTGTTCGAGCGCGGAGGCGGCGGGGGCCTGGTCCCAGGAGTCCATGGACGGGTTGAGCGCGGAGGCGGCGAGGTCGGCCGCGGCGGCCAGCGCGAGGGGTGGGGTGTGCAGGTGGGCGGCGCAGTGCGGGTGGGCCGGGTCGGCGGCGCCGTGGGCGAGGGCGGTGACGAGGGTACGCAGGGCTTCCTCGGCGCCGGTGCCCGTGTCGGGCAGGACGTCGGCGAGGGCGTCCCGCACGTGTGCGGTGACGGTCTGGGGGCCGCCCGGTGGGAGCGGCCCGCCGCGGGTGGTGGCGCCGTCGCGGAGGGCGTCCAGCACGGTGCGGAGGAGCGGCCGCAGCGCGTCGGCGCCTTCGGCGCCTCCGGCGAGGGGCGGTGTGCTCCACGAGGTGCTCGACGGGGTCGTCCACGGGCTGCTCATGCTGCCAGCGTGGCCCGGTGGTCGGGCGCTGGTTGCGGTGCGGGGCGATCACAACCCGAAAGGGGGACGAGGGGGTGGCGGGGCGGGCAGGGCGTGCTATGGGCGGGGGCGTCGGGGTGGGTCTGCGCGGAGGTGGTGGTGCGGTGGGTGCTGCCCGTGGGGGCGGTGGGGTGGTGTGGGGTGGTGGCGGGCGGTCCCCTGTGGGGGCGTGCGCGTCCTTGGCGGTGGTGTCGGAGGCGACGAGGTACTCGGTGGCACCGGCCTGCCGG
>NZ_JBEPEL010000084.1:0-29072 GCF_040300825.1 Streptomyces sp. NPDC000229 | reverse complement strand
TCGCGCCTGGTCAGTCGTCGGAATCGGCGAAATCGTCAAAGTAGTGCGGCTGCGTCTGCACGTTCAGCTCGTGCATCCGCACCCGCTTCGCCGGGCCGTCGGGCGGTCAGGAGGCCGGCGAGGTGGAGGCGCCGGTCAGCGCCTTGGGCGCTCCGGGGACATTCGGCGCCTGGGGCGCCTCCCGCACCTGCGGCGTCCCCGGCACCTGGGGGACGTCCGGGACTTCCAGGGCCTCCCGGACTTCCGGGACCCCCGGGACTTCCGCCACCTCGGGTGCTTCCGAGACCTCCGGAAGTGCCGGGACCCGCGGGACCTCCGGCACCTCCGGGAGTTCCGAGACCTGCGGGACCTCCGGCACCCCCGGGACCTGCGGCACCTCCGGGACCGGGACCGCCGGGACCTGCCCGACCGGCAGAACGCCGGCCCCGGGGAGCGGGAGCAGCGGCGGCGGTGCCGGGAGCGCGGGCTCCGGAAGGAGCGGGCCCGCGGACGGGCCGCCGCCCCGCGGGGTCCGCGCGACCCGCTCCGGGCCGGGGGCGCCGGTTCCGGCGGACGGCGGCAGCGGGTGGGTGCCGTCACCGGGGCGTACGTCGGCGGTCCCGGACGTGACCGGCGGGGACGAGGGCCCGTCCTCGGACCAGTCATGGGCGTACGGCGCCACGAACCCGGCCACGGCCAGGGTCGCCGCGGTGGAGGCCGCGGCCACCACGTGGGCGTTGCCCGCGCCGCGCGGACGGCCGCGCCCGCACAGCCACAGCAGCAGGGCCAGCGTGGCCGCCAGCGAGTTGCGCAGCGTACGCCGGGCCCGGGCCAGCAGGGACTCGACCGTGCGGTAGCTCAGGCCCATCTTGTGCGCGACCTGCCCGACGTCCAGGTCCTCGGACTTGAGCCACAGCGCCTCGGCCTGCCGGGCGGGCAGCTCGCCGCTGCGCCGGGCCAGCCACTTCGCCTCGGCCCGGTCGCAGACCAGCTCGTCGACCGGCGCCGGGCCGGGCGGGACCAGTGCGGCGGCCCGGCCCGGGTCGGCCTCGCGGCGGACCTGCCGGTGGCGGTCGACGCACAACCGCATGGTCACCGTCGTGAGCCAGGCGCCGAGGCGCTCGTCGTCGAGGTGGGGCTGCTCGGCGGCCCGCAGCATCGCCTCGTGCACGGCGTCCTCGGCGTCCTCCAGGCTCATGGACCTGCGGCGGGCCACCTTGAGCAGGTGCTCGCGGTGGCTCCACGCGCGCTGCCACCGGTCGTCGTCCGACGGTGCATGCATGTCCGTAGCCATGAGGGCCCCTTCGCGCTCACCCGCCGACCCCTGACGCCCGCGGGAAGCGCGACATTACCGCCCGGTATCCGGAGTTGTGGAGGGGGCGGCGGCCATCGAGTCCTTACCGTTGCCCACGGGCCCACCAGGGAGGACGACCTCGACATCCGGAACCGGAAGGGCAGGTTCCGACGGTGTGCCGGGGCGAGTCGGCGAGGGCGGCGCCGACGGGGAGGGGGACGAGGGCGGACCCGACGGCGAGGAGGGGGCGCGCGTGGGCGTCGGCGTGGGCTTGCGCGACGGCGCGGGGGAGGGCGCGGCACCGTGCCCGTCGCCACCCGCAGCGGCCGGGCGGGCCGGCGACTTCGACGGCGCGGCCTCCGGGCGCACCGCTGCCGCCGCCGGATCCGGAACCACCCGGTGGCCCTCCAGGAAGTACGCGAACCAGGCCCGGACCGTACGCAGGTAGGCGGCCGAGTGGTTGTACCCGAGGATGGCCCGGTCCAGGTCGTACGGGTCGGAGAGGTCCCGTCCCCCCGCGCACAGGTAACGCCCCGCCGCCAGCGCCGCGTCATGGACGTTGCCGGGGTCGGCGACGCCGTCGCCGTTGCCGTCGGCGCCCCAGGCCGCCCACGTCGAGGGGATGAACTGCATGGGCCCGACGGCCCGGTCGTACACCGTGTCCCCGTCGTACGCGCCCCCGTCCGTGTCCCTGATCAGCGCGAACCCGTTGCCGTCCAGGCGCGGTCCGCGGATCGGCGTCAGGGTCGTGCCGTCCGCGCCCACCCGGCCGCCGCGGGCGTGCCCCGACTCCACCTGGCCGATCGCCGCCAGCAGTTGCCAGCGCAGGCCGCAGGCGGGCGCGGTGTCCGCCAGCCTCTCCTCCGCCTGCCGGTACGCCGCGAACACGGTGGCCGGCAGCGTGCCGCCGCCGGTCGCCGCGGCCGCGTCCCGCCGGGCCGACGCGCGCCCCTTCTCCGCCGCCTCCGCGGCCGGCGTCCGCAGCGGTGGCAGCTCGGTGCGGTACGGCGAATCACCGGAGACGCTCGCCCTCGGCGCGGCCGGGCGCTCGTCCTGGGCTGCCGACGCCGGGGCCCCCGGCGCCTGCGACGTGGTCAGCGCCGCCATCGCCGCCGCGGCGGCCACCGTTCCCCGGACCGCCTTGCCCCTGTGCGCTGCCTTCACGGCGTGATTCACGGCGTATTTCATGGCGTACGCCCCTCCCTGTCGACCCTGTGCGACCGTCCTGTCACCTCCTCTACGGGCCGGTAGCCCCCGTCCGTCGCACGCGAGTGCCGCGATTGCATACCGTGGGGGCATGCAGCGACTGAGAGTGGAGTTCACGACAGAGCCCTTCGACCTGGACGAGGCCCCCGCCCACGCGGTGGTGGCCCGCGAGGTCATCCAGGCGGCCGACCTGGACGCCGTGGACGTGGGCCCGTTCGGCAACACGGCCGAAGGCGGCGCGGACGCGGTGCTCACCGCGGTGGACGCCCTCCTCCGCCAGGCTCTGGGCGCGGGCGCCACCCGGGTCTCGCTGCAGGTCAACGTGATCGGCGAGACCGGGCAGGCCGGGACGGCGGGAGGGGACGAGAAGTGACCGAGCCGGGAGATCACCCCCTGGTCACCGCGGTGAAGCCGCTGGTGGACGCGATGGGCGCCCAGATACTGGGACCGGAGCAGGCCACGGCCGACGACGTCGTCCTCGCCTGGGAGGGCGAGGACGTCCTCGCCGTACGGCTGCCGCAGCTGGCCGACTCGCTGGACCACATCCTGGCGGCGATGGAGCGGCGGCACGGGAAACCGCTGTCCGAGCTGGACCGCAAGACCAAGCAGGCCGTCGTACGGACCCTGGAGGCGCGAGGCGCGTTCTCCGTCCGCCATGGCGTGGAGACGGTCGCAGGCGCTCTCGGGGTCAGCCGGTTCACCGTGTACAACTACCTGAACCGCGAGAATGCGGCCAAGAGTGAGTAGGTGACCACGTTGCGCAGTCGGCCGCCGTCCAGATGTCGGGACGGCGGCTTTTGTGTCACCGAAGTTTCAACAAAGTGTTGACGGCGCGTCGCGGGAGGGCGTTAGCTATCCGCAGCCCGTCCAAGCACAGGAAAAACAGCCACGGAGGCTCCCGTGACTTCGAGTACACAGCGCCTTTCGGGGGAGACCCCCGAACCCCCCGCGGGCCTCACCCGGTTCAACACCTCCGCGGACAGCGACGCGCTCGCCGCCCTGCACGAGGTGTGTGCCAGCTCGGCGTGGGGGAGCAAGGTGCTCGCCCAGCGCCCGTACGCCACCACCGAGGCCCTCTTTCTCGCCAGCGACGCCGCCATGGCCGAACTGACGGCGGAAGACCTGGCCGAGGCGATGGCGGGGCACCCGCCGATCGGCCGCCCGAAGCCCGGTGACCCGACCTCCTCCCGCGAACAGAGCGGGATGGCCGGCGCCTCCGAGGACCTCAAGGCGGAAATGCTCGAACTGAACCTGGCGTACCAGGAGAAGTTCGGCCACGTCTTCCTGATCTGCGCCACCGGCAGGACCGGTGAGCAGATGCGCGACGCGGTCCGGACCCGGATCGGGAACTCGCCCGAGGAGGAGCGGGAGATCGTCCGCACCGAACTGGGCAAGATCAACCGTATCCGGCTGACCCGTCTCGTAGAGGAAGAGAGCGCCGCATGAGCACGGAAACCACCGCTTCGGTGTCCACGCACATCCTGGACACCAGCATCGGCCGCCCCGCCGAGGGCGTCGCCATCTCCCTGTCGGCCCGCAGCGGGTCCGGCGCGCAGTGGGTGGCGCTCGGCGGCTCGGCGACCGACGCGGACGGGCGCTGCAAGGACCTGCCGGCCCTGCCGGAAGGCACCACCCACGTACGTCTCGACTTCGAGACCGAGGCGTACTTCGACAAGAAGCAAGCCGAGGCGCAGCAGGACGCCCCCCGCGTAAGGGACAGCGGCGCGTTCTTCCCGGAGGTGGCGATCACGTTCGCCGTCGTACCGGGCGAGCACTACCACGTACCGCTGCTGCTCAACCCGTTCGGCTACTCCGTTTACCGAGGGAGCTAGCAGACACATGCCCACGATTCTCGGCCAGAACCAGTACGGCAAAGCAGAGAACCGCGTCGTCAAGATCACGCGGGACGGCGACACCCATCACATCAAGGACCTGAACGTCTCGGTCGCCCTCTCCGGCGACATGGACGAGGTGCACTACTCCGGCTCGAACGCCAACGTCCTGCCGACCGACACCACCAAGAACACGGTGTACGCGTTCGCCAAGGAGTACGGCATCGAGTCCGCCGAGCAGTTCGGCATCCACCTGGCCCGTCACTTCGTGACGTCGCAGGAGCCGATCCACCGGGCGCGCATCCGCATCGAGGAGTACGCCTGGGAGCGCATCGAGACCTCCGACGCCAACTCCAAGTTCATCGGCGCCGACGAGGTCAAGCACTCCTTCGTCCGCAAGGGCCAGGAGACCCGCGTATCGGAGATCACCTACGACGGCCAGAACTGGCAGGTCATCTCCGGCCTGAAGGACCTGGTCGTCATGAACTCCACCAACTCGGAGTTCTGGGGGTACGTGAAGGACAAGTACACGACCCTCCAGGAGGCGTACGACCGCATCCTGGCCACGCAGGTCTCCGGCCGCTGGCGGTTCAACTGGACCGACGACGAGCAGCGGATGCCCAACTGGGAGAAGTCGTACGAGCAGGTCAGGAAGCACATGCTCCAGGCCTTCGCCGAGACGTACTCGCTCTCGCTGCAGCAGACGCTGTACCAGATGGGCGCGCGCATCATCAACAACCGGTCGGAGATCGACGAGGTGCGCTTCTCCCTGCCGAACAAGCACCACTTCCTGGTCGACCTCGAGCCCTTCGGACTCAAGAACGACAACGAGGTCTACTTCGCGGCGGACCGCCCGTACGGCCTCATCGAGGCCACCATCCTCCGGGACGGTGTGGAGCCGAAGATCCCGGTCGACATGACCAACCTCTGACGCCAGGCCGATGACCGCCCCGCCCGCCCGTGAGGAGGGCGGGGCGGCACCGGACCGGAGGGAACAGCCATGGCACAGCCTGCAACGGGGCCGGCAGCAGAAGGCCCGTGTTTCACCCCACCGGAGAAGACCACCTGCCATCCGGTGGACGAAAAGCTCCCCTTCTCGCGGCTCGTCCCCGCCGCGCTGCAGCACATCGCCGCCATGTACGCGGGCGTCGTCACCCCTCCGCTCATCATCGGCCAGGCCGTCGGCCTGGACACCGCCGGGATGACCCGGCTGATCGCGGCGAGCCTGCTCATCGCCGGCCTCGCCACCATCCTCCAGACCATCGGTGTCACGAACGTCGCCGGGAACCGGCTCCCGTTCGTCAACGCCGCCTCCTCCGCCGGTATCGCGCCGATGCTCGCCATCGCCGAGACCAGTGCCCCCGGTCACCAACTGCCCGCGATCTACGGCGCCGTGATGGTCGCCGGAGTGTTCTGCCTCGCCGTCGGCCCCTTCTTCGGCAGGCTCCTGCGCTTCTTCCCGCCGCTGGTCACCGGCGTCGTCATCACCCTCATCGGGGTGACCCTGATGCCCGTACCGGTCGGCTGGGCCCAGGGCGGCGACCCACACGCCGCCGACTTCGGCGCCACCAAGTACCTCGCGCTCGCCGCCTTCACCCTCGTCGTGATCCTGCTCTTCCAGCGCTTCGGCCGCGGCTTCGTCAAGCAGATCGCCCTCCTGCTGGGCCTGTTCATCGGCACGCTCGCCGCGGTCCCCTTCGGCATGGCCGACTTCGCCACGCTCGAGGAGGCGCCCGTCGCCGCCCTGCCCTCGCCCTTCGCCTTCGGTGCCCCCGAGTTCCAGCCCGCCGCGATCCTCTCCCTGTGCATCGTGATGCTCGTCCTGATGACCGAGTCCAGCGCCGGAATGCTCGCCCTCGGCGAGATCTGCGAACGCCGCACCGACGGCAGGACCATCACCCGGGGCCTGCGTACGGACGGCATCGCCACCCTGATCGGCCCCGTCTTCGGCGGGTTCCCCACCTCCGCCTTCGCCCAGAACGTCGGCGTCGTCTCCCTCACCCGGGTACGCAGCCGCTACGTCGTCGCGGTCGCCGGCGGCGCGCTCCTGGTCCTGGGGATCTTCCCGGTGCTCGGCGCGGTGGTCTCGCTCGTCCCCATGCCCGTCCTCGGCGGCGCCGGCATCGTCCTGTTCGGCTCGATCGCGGTCAGCGGCATCCGTACGCTCTCCGAGGCCGGGCTCGACGACAGCTCCAACATCATCCTGGTGGCCGTCGCACTCGGAGCGGGCATCATCCCGCTCGCCGCGCCCACCTTCTACGCACACTTCCCGGCCTGGGCGCAGACCGTCCTCGGATCGGGGATCAGCGCCGGAGCGCTCGTCGCGGTCCTGCTCAACCTGTTCTTCCACCACCTCGGCACCCGGAGCCGTCACACGGTCCCGGCACTCAAATCCTCCTAGGGTCCTGCCGTGCCCACACAGCCACTATTGAACGAAGAAGGAAGCACCATGGCACCTTCGGCAGCCCAGAGCGCCCCCCAGCGCATCGTGATCGAGAACTGTGCGATCGCGACCGTCGACGCCCATGACACCGAGTACGCCTCGGGTCACCTCGTCATCGCGGACAACAGGATCGAGTCGGTCGGAGCAGGCAAGGCCCCCGAGGGCCTGGAGAACGTCGTACGGCGCATCGACGCCACCGGCCACCTCGTCACCCCCGGCCTGATCAACACGCACCACCACTTCTACCAGTGGATCACCCGTGGCCTGGCCACCGACCACAACCTCTTCAACTGGCTCGTCGCCCTCTACCCGACGTGGGCGCGCATCGACGAGCAGATGGGGTACGCGGCGGCCCAGGGCTCCCTCGGGATGATGGCCCGCGGCGGCGTCACCACCGCCATGGACCACCACTACGTCTACCCGAAGGACTCCGGCGACCTGTCCGGCGCCATCATCAAGGCCGCGTCCGAGATGGGTGTCCGCTTCACCCTCGCGCGTGGCTCCATGGACCGCAGCGAGAAGGACGGCGGCCTGCCGCCGGACTTCGCCGTCGAGACCCTCGAAGGCGCCCTCGCCGCCACCGAGGAGACCGTCAAGAAGCACCATGACGCCTCCTTCGACGCCATGACCCAGGTCGCCGTCGCGCCCTGCTCCCCGTTCTCCGTCTCCACCGAACTGCTCAAGCAGGGCGCCGAGCTGGCCCGCCGCCTCGGGGTGCGCCTGCACACCCACGGCTCGGAGACCGTCGAGGAGGAGCAGTTCTGCAAGGAACTGTTCGGCATGGGCCCGACCGACTACTTCGAGTCCACCGGCTGGCTCGGCGAGGACGTGTGGATGGCGCACTGCGTCCACATGAACGACTCCGACATCGAGGCCTTCGCCCGGACGAAGACCGGCGTCGCGCACTGCCCGTCGTCCAACGCCCGCCTCGCCGCCGGCATCGCCCGCGTACCGGACATGCTCAAGGCCGGCGTGCCGGTCGGCCTCGGCGTCGACGGCACCGCCTCCAACGAGTCCGGCGAGCTCCACACCGAGCTGCGCAACGCGCTGCTGATCAACCGCCTCAACCCGGTGCACCGCGAGGCCGCCCTCAACGCCCGCCAGGCCCTGCGCCTCGGGACGTACGGTGGCGCCCAGGTCCTCGGCCGCGCCTCGCAGATCGGCTCCCTGGAGGTGGGCAAGCTCGCCGACCTGGTGCTGTGGAAGCTGGACACGCTCGCCCACGCTTCCATCGCCGACCCGGTGACCGCCCTCGTCTTCGGTGCGGCGGCCCCGGTCACGGCGTCGTTCGTCAACGGCAAGCAGATCGTCGAGAACAACCGTCTGCTGACGGTCGACGAGGACGCCATCGCGCGCTCCACCCGGGACGAGGCCCAGCGCCTCGCCCGTATCGCCGCCCAGGGCTGACCCCCTGAGGCGCACATCGCCGGCCCGCGCTCGACGCGGGTGAGCGATCCACGAAGTCCGGTCGAGGGGGACGGCCCTCGACCGGTCGCCGTGGACCCGAGCGGGGTCCGCGGCAGCCGGACCGGGGGGTGCCGTACCGCAATGAGGTACAGCACTCCCCGGAACGGTGAAGGGTGTCGGCATTCCCGACGACACACCCCCCGGGCGCAACACCTGCAACACCTCCCTGAAACCCACGTCCCCCAGCACGTGTAACCGACCGGAGGAACCCACGTGGCCGCCAAGCCCAGGTTTCGCAACGACGAAGACGCCACCGACGCAGGAGCCGCCCCGGCGGACCGGAAACACCCGGTCGACGAGACGCTCCCGCCCCTGAAGATGTTCACCAGCGGCCTCCAGCACGTGGCCGCCATGTACGCGGGTGTGGTGGCCCCGCCCCTGATCGTCGGAGCCGCCGTAGGGCTCTCCGGAACCGAACTCACCTTCCTCACCGGCGCGAGCCTCTTCACCGCGGGCCTCGCCACCTTCCTGCAGACCCTCGGCATCTGGAAGATCGGCGCCAGGCTGCCGTTCGTCAACGGCGTCACCTTCGCCGGTGTCGCCCCCATGCTCGCCATCATCGACACCACCGACGACAAGGCCGACGCCCTCCCGGTCATCTTCGGCGCGATCATCGTCGCCGGCCTGCTGGGCTTCATCGCCGCCCCGTACTTCAGCAAACTGGTGCGGTTCTTCCCCCCGGTCGTCACCGGCACCGTCATCACCCTGATCGGTGTCTCCCTGCTGCCCGTCGCCTTCGGCTGGGCCCAAGGGCCCAATCCGGCGGCCGACGACTACGGCTCGACCACCTACCTCACGCTCGCGGCGATCACGCTCGTCCTGGTCCTGGTACTGCGGCGGTTCACCCGGGGCTTCGTCAAGCAGATCGCCGTACTGATCGGACTCGTCCTCGGCACACTCATCGCCATACCCTTCGGCGTCACCGACTTCAGCCCGGTCACCGAGGCGGACATCGTCGGTTTCCCGACGCCATTCCACTTCGGCGCCCCGCAGTTCGCCCTCGCCGCGATCATCTCCATGTGCGTGGTGATGCTCGTGTCGATGACCGAGTCGACCGCCGACATGCTGGCGCTCGGTGAGATCGTCGAGCGGCCGGCCGACGAGAAGACCATCGCGGCCGGTCTCCGCGCCGACACCCTCGGCTCGGCGATCAGCCCGCTGTTCAACGGCTTCATGTGCAGCGCGTTCGCCCAGAACATCGGGCTCGTCGCCATGACGAAGATCCGCAGCCGGTTCGTCGTCGCGGCGGGCGGCGGCTTCCTGGTCCTGATGGGCCTGTCCCCGGTCGCCGCCTCACTGATCTCCGTCGTCCCGCGCCCGGTGCTCGGCGGCGCGGGCGTGGTCCTCTTCGGCTCGGTCGCGGCCAGCGGCATCCAGACCCTGGTCAAGGCAGGCCTGGAGAAGGACAACAACGTCCTGATCGTGGCCGTCTCGCTGGCCGTGGGCATCATCCCGATCACGGCGCCGGAGTTCTACCACGCCTTCCCGGAGACCGCGAAGATCATTCTGGACTCCGGCATCTCTACCGGCTGTGTCGCCGCCGTCCTGCTGAACCTGGTCTTCAACCACCTGGGCAACGGCGGCCGCGACGCCGACGAGGTCACCGCCCCGATGGAACCGGGCGAGGAGATCTCCGAAACCCGCGCCGCCAAGACGGCCCCGGTGCACTGACGAACCGGGTCGAGAGCGGGCGCGTACGGCACCGGCGGGTGCCGTACGCGCCCGTGCGTCGTGTTCAGCGCGAGCTGCCGGCCGGCTCGCGCCCCATGCACGCCGTCTCCGGCCGGGCTTGTACAACGCCCTCCCGATCGTCCGGGTTTCAGCGGGCCGCCTCCGGGCGCCAGCCGGGACGGCGGCCGCTGAGGCCGATCACCCGGTCGAGCAGCGGCGCGTCGGCCGGCACCGGCACGGGCGGGCCGAACGGGCCCCGCTGATCCGGGTCGTCCGCGGTGGGAGCCAGCAGGGCGTACGAGGCCTCCAGGGACGCCTCGTCCGGCGCGTACTCCTGGCCGGTCGCCCGCGCCAGGTCCCAGCCGTGGATCAGCACCTCGTTCAGCGCGACCAGGCCCGCCACCTCGCCCGGCAGGGTGACACCGCCCGCCCGGGTGGTGCCCTCCCAGGCCCTCGGGGCTCGCCAGGCGTCGGCGAGCTCGTCGAGCCGGCGGGGGAGTGCGGTGCGCCAGTCGTCGTCGAGCGGCGGCAGACCGGCCTGGGGATCCGTGTCCGTGGTCGGTCCGAGGTCCTTCCTCCCGGCGTCCCGGAAGGCGGTCGCGAGCCCCACCAGATGGGCCAGCAGCTGCCGTACGGCGTAGTCGGGGCACGGCGTCGGGGCGTCGAGCCGGTCGTCGGTGACGCCGTCCACCAGCCGCGCCACCTGGCGGGTCGCGGGTCCGAGGTCGAGCATGACGGTCTCCGTGGGTACGTTCGTGGGTACGTCCATGTGACGGCAGACCGCCACCGGCCCGGAAACTCATCGTCGCCCCTCACCGCGTCCGCCGCGCGCACTCCGCCGCCAGCCGCGGGTACGCCCGCGCGATCGCCCCGTACACCCGCTCCCGCAGCAGCCGCTCGGCCTCCGCCCGCCCGGTCGCCCCGAACAGCCCGTCCAGCAGCGTGTCGTACCGGCTCAAGGCGTGGCGCAGGTAGTCGACCTGCCACCGCACCAACGCCCCCGCATCGTCCGAACCCCCCGGTCCGGGCCCCGCACCGCCCGCACCCGCAGACCTCGACGTGCCGCCCGCCCCGGCCGCCCCCGGAGCGGGCCCGCTCCCGGCGCCCGGTGAGCCACCGACCAGCCGTCGGTGCCGTACCGCCCGTCGCTCCAGCTCCGGTTCCGGCAGCAGCGGCACGCGGATCGGCTCCGCCCGGACGGCCGCGAGCACCGCCTGCCGACGACGCTCCGCCGCCGCCCGTGCCGCCGCCCCGCTCCGCCCCGCCGCGGCCGAGCACTCCGCGAACTCCGGCGTCCGCTCCACCGCCTCCACCCGCGCCAGCAGATACAACCGCACCGGCGCGACCGACCACCGCCTCGGGTCCCGCCCCTGCACGTCCGGTTCACCGAGCAGGTCCCGCACCATCGCGTCCGTCCACCCGCGCTGCCGCAGCCGGTCCAGCGTCAGAAACGTCAAACGCTCCGTCATGAATCCCCCAGCCTCGTCACGGAGAGTGATGAATCCAGTGAAGCGCACCCCACTGACAACAGCGTCCGAACCGGCGTCCCCTGATTGGGCTACGCACCCGTGCGCGAGCGGCGCCGACCCGCGCGCGGCCCATACGCTCCCCGAGTGACCGTGATCCGTACACCTGCTCTGAACACCGGACTCGACGACTTCCTGGGCTGGGCGGACAAGGAACGCGAGGCCCGCGGCCAAGCCCCCCTCCCCGCGCGTACCGCCGATGCCGTCCTGACGCTGCTCGCCCTGCGCGGGGCGGACCGCAGGACCGGTGTGCCCGAGCCGACCGCGCGGCTCCTGGGCCCCGTGCTCCACGAGGATCTGCCCGTCCTGCTGTGGGGCACCCCGCCGGAGGCCGACGCCGTGCCCGAGGTCCTCACCGCGCTCGCCGACCGGGCCCGGGCGTCCGGCCGCCTGAACGCCAAGCGACACGCCCGGCTGCTCGCCGAGATCGAGGAGGCCGTGCCGGAGTTCCGCCGCGCCATGGCCGACCCGTGGAACCTGACCTGGCCGCGCTGGTACGCCTCCCTGCTGCGCGCCGACGGCGTCGACGCCGACGACCCCGACGCCGTACGGGCATGGCTCGCCGCCCACGAGGACACACCGCGCGCCGAGCGCCCCGCGCTCCCCGCGCCCCTGCACCGCTCCGACGTCGCCGCCCGTACCTTCGCGGCCCGCGTCCAGCTGGGCGAGCTGCTGCTGGCCGCGTTCGCCCGCGATGTCGAGGAGCCCTCCCCGGCCGGCCCGCTGCTGGCCGGCCCGCCACTGGACGACGACCGTCCCGACGAGGCGCTCCCCGCCGAACTGGAGCGGACCGCCGCCGCCCTGAGCGACCGCTGGACGGCCGCCGGTCTCAGCGACGCCCTCGCCGAACCGGACGGCCCGCACGCCGCTTTGGCACCCAGCCCCGAGGCCATCCCCCACTTCGCCCTCGTGGACCGGCTGCTCGGCGAACACCTCGACTACTACGGCGACACCGCCCACCCCCTCCCGCCGTCGCCCGCCCTGCCGGCCCCCGACGAGATCAAGGCGCTGCTGCACGCCGCCCGGCTTCCCTCCGCCCTCGCGGCGGGTTCCGCCGACGCCCCGCCCGAGATCGCCGAGCGCTGCTTCACCGGCTCCGCCGCCACCGTCTGGACCGACGGAACCCCCGAGGAGTTGACCGAGCTCGCCGCGGACGTCCTGGCCGCTGTCGTCGACGACATCGGCTCCACCTCCGACTCCGAGTTCGCCCAGGACGCCGCGCACCTGCTCTACGCGCTGTACGAGCGGGGTTGCACCGCCGACTCCGTCGTACGCAAGGCGGCCGAGCACGGCGACCTGCCGGTCGATCCGGAGCTGGAGGACGCCCCGGTACCGGTCCCGGAGGACAGGTCCTACCACCCGTACGAGATGCCGCCCCCGGACCGTCTGCCCGCCCTCCTGGGCATCCCCTCCCTCGGCGAGGACGACCTGTCCCAACTCGCGCCCCGGGCCGAGGCCCTGGCGGACGTCGTCGACCGGCTGGCCGAGACGGGCTGTGTCTTCCGCGCCGGCGACGCATACGGACTCACCCCGCTCGGGTGCGCCGTGCTGCGCCACGTCCTGTCGGCCGGCCATGTCGCGACACCCGACGACGAGGAGGTCTCCGAGTGGGAGGCCGCCCAACTCGTCCCCGCCGTCGGGACCTGGCCGACGCAGACGGCCGTCGACACCCTGACGAGGTGGACGGCCGGACGCGGCGTGACCGCCTGGAGCGAGTTGCTCGGTGCCGTCGAAACGGCCAAGAGCGCGGACTTCCACGGCATCGACACCGGCACCGTCCTCGGTCGCTTCGACCTCGCCGCCGTTCCCGCCGAGGCCCTCCGTGCCGCGCTCACCCACCCGGCCACCGGCGCCCACGCCCACCGGCTCCTGGGCGCCCGGGGGGAGGCCACCGCCGCGGACGCCGACCGTGTTCCGCGGAGCGCCCGGGCGGTGCTGGCCCTGGAAACGCTGGAGGACCGCTGGCACCAGGACCTGCGCATGTACGTGGGGGCAGCGTCCGAGCGGCAGCCCGAGGAACTGGACACGAGCACTCTCCCCTGGCTGCTCCCCGAAGCCTTCGACGCCGCCGCGTCGGCCTGGCCGGGCGGCGCCCCGGCCCTGGTGGAGGCCATCGTCCGGACCGACCGGAGCACCGCCCTCGGGGTCCTGGAGGAACTCGCCGACCAGCACCCGGACCCGAAGGTGGCGGCCCTGGCGGCGCGCACCGCCAAACCGCTGCGCCGGCAGATGCCCGGACCCGAGGGTCACAGGAAACACAGCCGTTGACCGTGTCCCCGCCCTTGAAGCCTTCCTCCCCGTATGCCATACAGGTCTGGACCAATCCCCCTGTCGTACGTGGAGGCCGACCGTGCAACGCCCCCTCACCGCCGCCGCGTTGACCGCTTCCGCCGCCCTCCTCGCTGCGTGCGGCGG
Source organism: Streptomyces sp. NPDC000229 (assembly GCF_040300825.1). Taxonomy (NCBI): domain Bacteria; kingdom Bacillati; phylum Actinomycetota; class Actinomycetes; order Kitasatosporales; family Streptomycetaceae; genus Streptomyces; species Streptomyces sp. NPDC000229. The sequence goes on along the minus strand of NZ_JBEPEL010000084.1, from coordinate 15,239 downwards.
TGGCGGCGGTCCGGACGCGGACAAGGCCAAGGACACCGAACCCCCCTCGGCCCCCGCCGGGGTGACCGCCCAGGCAGGCAGCGCCACCTCCGTGCACGTGATGTGGGAGCGCTCGTCGGACAACAAGGCGGTCACCGGATACGAGGTGCACCACAAGGGCCGGAAGGTCGCGGTGGTGCCCACCGGCAGGACCATGGTCGACATCGAGCGGCTGACCCCCTCGACCGCGTACAGCTTCACCGTCCGCGCCCGGGACGCCGCCGGCAACCTCTCGGGGCCCAGCGTCGCGATACCCGTCACCACACCCCCGTCCACACCGGACGACGGAACGCCTCCCACCCGCCCGACGGCTCTTCGTGGCACGGTCGGGGGCAGCCGGGAGGTCACCCTCTCCTGGGAGCACGCCACCGATGCCGCCGGTGTCACCGCGTACGACGTCTACCAGGCCGACTCCCGTGTCCACAGTGTCCCCGGCACCGCCACCACCGCCCGTATCACCAACCTGCGTCCGGGCACCGTCTACACCTTCACCGTCCGGGCCCGCGACGCCGCGGACAACTCCTCGCCCGACAGTCCCTCGGTCGACCTCACGACCGCCCCGGCCCCCGGCTCCGGTCCCAGCACCGCCCCCACCGGCCTCACGGCGACGGCCCGCAAGGGCGGTGTGGTCCTGGCCTGGACCCCGCCGGACACCGGAGCCCCGGTCAAGGAACACCAGTTGTTCCTCAACGGGAGGTTCGCCACCACCATCGTCTGGGGCGCCCAGCCCCCGCCCGGCCGGGTGCGGTACACCTTCACCGTCACCGACGAGCCCGGCACCCGGTACACCGTCAAACTCCGCGCCAAGCTCCCGGACGGCACCTGGGGCGACTTCTCGGCGCAGCGAACGGTGGTCGTGCCCTGATTTCCCTTTCCGGCGGTCGGTGTGAGCGTTTCCACCCCTCCGAAGGGGAATCCGTCAGTGAAGAACAATTGCATCCGCATGGCGGCCGCCGCCGCGCTCGCCGCTGTCGCCTTCGGGGCCATCGCACCCGTGGCCCAGGCGGCCGAGGGGGAACGGTACCGGGCATACAGCGAGGTACCGGCGGAGTCGCTGCGGCCGACCGCCGCCGACGTGCGCGATCTCGTCGCCCGGATGAAGGCCGACGGTGCCGATCCCGCCCTCATCGGTGAATTCGAGCGGTACGCGCAGCAATGGGAGAACCCGGACGCCCACCAGCGGACCAAGCGGGCTCTGGGAATGGGAACGATCGTCCGCAAACTCATCGTCGCCGGGCTGCGTCACGGAGGTGTGTGGGCCGGGAAAATCATCGGGAAGGTGAGCAAGAAGAGCGGCGCCTTCATCTCCCGCAATGGCAACAAGATCGCCGATGCCATTGAGGACGTCGAAGGGTGGAGCGAGACCGCACTCACCGTGGCCATGGTGAAGGCGGGAATTCCCACGGATGTGGCCCATGACATCGCACGGGCGATCATGCTGGTCGCCCTCTGACCCCTCGTCACCCGGCGGCACCCCCTCTCGTGGGGTGTCGCCCTTCGCACCACCCACAAGGGAAGGAGCCCTCCGGTGGAACCGGAGAAGCACCCCGCAGGCACCTCCGACTGGGCCTCCCTGTCGCCTCGCCAGAAGGCGCTCAGCGCTGTCGGCCTGACGGGGCTGGGGCTCGGGGTGGTGGCGTTTGCGTGACCCCTGGGTTCCCGCCCTCCTGGCGACCGTGTTGGTGGCGCTGTCGGGACACGTCGTCGCGTACGCCGAGAAGCGCAAGGCGGCCGGGAGCGAGGGCGGGCATGACTCCGCCCCCTGACGCAGTGCGACGCCGGGGGACGGAGTGGTCCTACGGGCAGGTCAGCCGACGAGCTGGTCGTACGCCGGGAGGGTGAGGAAGTCCTCGTAGTCCTCGTCCAGCGAGACCTTCAGGAGCAGGTCGTGGGCCTGCTGCCACTTGCCCGCCGCGAAGACGTCCTCGCCGATCTCGGCGCGGATGGCGGCCAGTTCCTCGGCCGCGACCTTGCGGGCGAGCTCGGGGGTGGCCTCCTCGCCGTTCTCGAAGACGACACCCGCGTTGATCCACTGCCAGATCTGCGAGCGCGAGATCTCGGCGGTCGCCGCGTCCTCCATCAGGTTGAAGATGGCCACGGCGCCCAGGCCGCGCAGCCACGCCTCGATGTAGCGGATGCCGACCTGGACGGCGTTGCGGAGGCCCTCGTACGTCGGCTTCGCGTCGAGCGAGTCGATGGCGATGAGGTCACCCGGGGCCACCGAGACGTCCTCGCGGAGGCGGTCCTTCTGGTTGGGCTTGTCGCCCAGCACCGCGTCGAAGGAGGCCATCGCGATCGGAACGAGGTCGGGGTGGGCGACCCAGGAGCCGTCGAAGCCGTCGTTCGCCTCGCGGTCCTTGTCCGCCTTGACCTTCTCGAAGGCGACCCTGTTGACCTCGGGGTCCTTGCGGGACGGGATGAAGGCCGCCATGCCGCCGATCGCGTGCGCGCCCCGCTTGTGGCAGGTGCGGACCAGCAGTTCGGTGTACGCGCGCATGAACGGCGCCGTCATCGTCACCGCGTTGCGGTCCGGGAGGACGAACTTGGCCCCGCCGTCACGGAAGTTCTTGACGATCGAGAAGAGGTAGTCCCAGCGACCGGCGTTGAGGCCCGCGGCGTGGTCGCGGAGCTCGTAGAGGATCTCCTCCATCTCGTACGCGGCCGTGATCGTCTCGATCAGGACGGTCGCGCGGACGGTGCCCTGCGGGATGCCGACGTAGTCCTGGGCGAAGACGAAGATGTCGTTCCAGAGGCGGGCCTCCAGGTGCGACTCCGTCTTCGGGAGGTAGAAGTACGGGCCCTTGCCGAGGTCGATGAGCCGCTGCGCGTTGTGGAAGAAGTACAGGCCGAAGTCGACCAGGGCTCCGGGCACGGGGCGGCCGTCGAAGCGCAGGTGGCGCTCCTCCAGGTGCCAGCCGCGCGGACGCATGACGACCGTCGCCAGCTCGGAGGCGGGCTTGAGGGCGTACGACTTGCCCGTGCGCGGGTCGGTGAAGTCGATCCTGCGCTCGTAGGCGTCGATCAGGTTGAGCTGGCCGAGGACGACGTTCTCCCAGGTGGGGGCGGACGCGTCTTCGAAGTCTGCGAGCCAGACCTTGGCGCCCGAGTTCAGGGCGTTGATGGTCATCTTGCGGTCGGTCGGGCCGGTGATCTCGACGCGGCGGTCGTTCAGCGCGGCCGGGGCCGGCGCGACCTTCCAGCTGTCGTCCTCGCGGAGCTGTGCGGTCTCCGGGAGGAAGTCGAGGGTGCTGGTGCGGGCGATCTCGGCACGGCGCTCGGCGCGGCGGGCGAGGAGCTCGTCACGCCGTGGCGTGAAGCGCCGGTGCAGCTCGGCCACGAAGGCCAGGGCCGCATCGGTGAGGACCTCGTCCTGCCGGGGCAGGGGCTCGGCTTCGACGATGGCCAGCGGGGACGGCGCTGGTGCGGACATGAGCTGTCACTTCCTTCAGCGGGGACTGTGGCACGGCGCCGTGCAGCGGCCGCCGGGCATACGCGCGCGGCACTGAGTGCCGTGGGAGCCGAGATACGGTCACAGGCGCCTTCTGACGATCGGGTGCTTCTGAACAGTGGATACTAGTTTCCTCATAGTGGAAGTTCAATGGTTTGTTGATGTCGAGATTCTCCGAGTCGACACAACATGGCTCTGAGTGCCATCACCTTCACTCCAGGTGTGCCAGGTCGTCCACCGTGTCGATGTCGTAGGCCTCCGCGACGTCCCCGCACTCGACGAGGACGATCGACGGCTCGTGCTCCTTCAGGTAGGCGCGTGCCCCCCGGTCCCCCTCCGCACTCAGCCCCACGTCCGCCCACCTCTCGGCACCGATCAGCACCGGGTGGCCGCGCTTCCCGTCGTACGCGGCGGCCGCCAGCGCGTCCCGGGAGCGGTACGCGGCGGTCACCCGGCGCACCGCCTCGGGGCCGATCCCCGGCTGGTCCACCAGCGACACCACGGCCGCATCGGCGCCGCCCGCCGACGCGAGGGACGCCAGCCCCGCGCGGAGTGACGAGCCCATGCCCTCCTGCCAGTCCGGGTTGTCGATGAGCACGCAGCCCGGCAGCGAGGCCCGTTCGCGAACGGAGTCGGCGGCGGCGCCCAGCACCACGTGGACCACCTCGCAGCCGCCCGCCCGCAGGACGCCCACCGCGTGCTCCACCAGGGGGCGGCCGCGGTGCTCCAGGAGGGCCTTCGGACGGCCGCCGAGCCGCCTCCCGCCCCCCGCCGCGAGCAGAAGTCCGGCGATCCGTGGTCCGTCTGTCGTCGTATGTCCCATGTGGAGTGCATACCGCATGCGCGTGCACCCCGCGCGGGTGAAGAGGAGGCTCCGCCTTGGATAAGGTGCGGGTCCGGGATCAAAGCGATCAGCGGTGATCAACAGGACAGTATGAAGTCCGTTACGGGGGACGTGAGTTGATGAGTGGTGGTCCGGCACACCAGGGAACGGTCTTCCAGCCGCTCGAGGACGACGATCCGCGTTCGGTGGCCGGCTACCGGCTGGCCGCCCGGCTCGGCGCCGGCGGCATGGGCAAGGTGTACCTCTCGTACACCCCCGGCGGCCGGCCGGTCGCCATCAAGGTGATCCGACCCGACTTCGCCGAGGACGCGGAATTCCGGCGCCGGTTCGCGCAGGAGGTGAAGTCCGCCCAGCGCGTCCAGGGCCTGTACACCGCGCCCGTCATCGACTCCGACACCGACGCCCGCCAGCCGTGGCTGGCCACCGCCTATGTGCCCGGCCCCTCCCTCGCCGACGCGGTGCAGGCCCACGGCAGGCTGCCCGTCCACACGGTCCTGCTGCTGGTGGCCGGCATCGCCGAGGCGCTCCAGGTCATCCACGGCGCGGGCATCGTGCACCGCGACCTCAAACCCGCGAACGTCCTGCTCGCCGCCGACGGGCCGCGCGTGATCGACTTCGGTATCGCGCGCGCCGCCGACGCCACCTCGCTCACCGGCAGCGGCGTCACCATCGGCACCCCGTCGTTCATGTCGCCCGAGCAGGCGGCCGGCCGCACGGTCACCGCGGCCACCGACATCTTCGCGCTCGGCCAGGTCACCGCGTACGCGGCCATCGGCAGCCCCGCCTTCGGCGAGGGCACCTCGCACGGCGTGCTGTACCGGATCGTCCACGAGGAGCCGCAGCTCGACGGACTCCCGGACCGGCTGCGCGAGTTGGTGACCCGCTGCCTGGCCAAGGACCCGGCCGCGCGCCCGTCCGTCACCGACATCCTCGCCCTGTGCCAGGCCGCCAGCGACCAGACCGCGCTGCGCCGCCCGGAGGAGTGGCTGCCCGGCGCCGTCGCCGCCGACATCACCACCCGCGCCGCCGCGCCCGCCCCGGTGGCGGCCACCACGCCCCCGCCGCCCGCGCAGCCCCCCGCGACGCCGGTGCCGGCCGCGCCTCCCCAGGCCCCCGCCCCGCATCCCCCGACCGCCCACGCGGCTCCGGCGACCCCGCCGCCCGGCTTCGGCCCGCCGCCCACCCAGCCCCAGCCCCAGCCGCCGGGCCAGCCGCACCCGCAGGCCCAGTCGCCCGCCCACACCCCCGCGTACGGCTATCCGCAGGCCCACGCCACCCCGCACCCGCACGCCGGACCTGCTCCCGTCACGGGCCCCGTCACGGGCCCGGTGACGGCCTCCGTCCCCGCCCCGCCCCGCAAGAAGACCAAGCGGAACCTGCTGCTCGGCCTCACCGCCGCGCTCCTCGTGGCCGGGCTCGCCGGGGGCGGGGTGTACGTCCTGATGTCGAACGAGGACGCCAAGGGCGACAGCCGGGCACAGAGCCGCGACCAGTCCAAGAGCGACCCCACGGCCCAGGCCCCCGCCACCGAGGACGGCGCGGCCACCCCCTCGCCCGACGCGCCCTCCTCCCAGGAGCCCCCGGAGCCGGCCGCGAATCCCACCCCCGCCACGTACCAGGGCATCGACCTCACGGACGGCTACCACCTGACGCTGGGCGACGACCCCGTCAAGCCGCTCGGCGACGACGCCAACGTGGACGTCGCCTACTCCTGGAACCTGGAGAAGATCTACGTCGAGGACGGGCGGCTCATCCTGCTGCGCGCCGGACAGAAGGGCGACCTGGAGACCTGCCGGACCGAGACCCGCTATGCCGACCGGGTCGACCTCGACTCCCTGTCCAAGGGGTCCCAGCTGTGCGTCCTGACCAACGGGGGGCACCTCGGCCTCGTGACGTACCAGGGGAAGTCGCCCGAATCCGACCCCAGTCACTACGTCACCCTCGACGTGACCGTGTGGCGCGGCGCGATCGCCCCGGAGGCCACCTCCTGAGTTTTCGTCAGAGGAGTGGCGCTCCCCGCCCGTCATGGCGTTAAGTACAGGGACGGGCGCACAACGTAGTGCGAGCAAGGGGCGGGAGAGCTTTTGTTGCGAAGCATGGGACAGAGGCGCACGGCCGACAGCGGCGAGGACCCGAGGGTGACGGAGCTGCGGGCCGCCGTCTCCCGCCTCCGCCGCGAACTCGCCGGCCATCCGGCCGACTTCGCCGACCGGGGCATCGCCGAAGACGAACTGGCCGCACTCGCCGCGATGACGCTCACCGGGGTTCCCGAAGTGCGGCGGCTGCGGCGGTCGTTGCTGCTCATCGCGGGAGCGATCGGTTCGGTGAGCGCCCTCGGCGGCGCGCTCGCCGACGTACGCCACGCGGTGGAGCTGTTCGGCGAACAGCACCGGTAGGAACCGGGCGTCAGCGGCGGATCAGGCGGCGGGCCGTGGCCGCCGCCACCGCCGCGGTCCGTGAGTCGACGCCCAGCTTGGCGAAGACATGGACCAGATGGGACTTCACCGTCGCCTGGCTGAGGAAGAGCCGCTTGCTGATCTGCTGGTTGGACAGGCCCTCACCGACCAGTTGCAGCACCTCCAGCTCCCGCTTGGTCAGCGCCTCCGAGGGTGTCCGCATCCGGTCCATCAGGCGGTGCGCCACCGCCGGGGCGAGCGCGGACCGCCCGGCCGCGGCCGTACGGACCGCCGCCGCCAGCTCCTCCGGCGGCGCGTCCTTGAGCAGATAGCCGCTCGCGCCCGCCTCGACGGCGGCCAGGATGTCGGCGTCCGTGTCGTACGTGGTCAGCACCAGCACCCGGGGAGCCCCCGGGCGGGCGGTGATCGCGGCCGTCGCCTCCGAGCCGTGCAGGCCGGCGCCGAACTGGAGGTCCATCAGCACGACGTCCACGCCGTGAGCGAGCTCGACCGCGCGCTCGGCGGTGGCGGCCTCGGCGACCACCGTGAAGTCCGGCTCCGTGTCCAGGACGGCGCGCAGCCCGGCGCGTACCACCGGATGGTCGTCGGCGAGCAGCAGGCGGACCGTCATGAGCGGACTCCGGAGGGCAGGGGAAGGGCGACCGCGACGGCGGTGCCCTGGCCGGGCGACGACTCCACGGTGAACGTCCCGCCCAGCGACTGGGCCCGCGAGCGCATCGCCTGGAGGCCGAAACCGTCGCCCGGGGAGGGGCTCCAGCCGTGCGGGTCGAAGCCCTTGCCGTCGTCCACCACGTCCAGCGTGACGGACGCGCCCATGAAGGTGAGGGTGATCTCGGCGCGCCCGGCGCCCGCGTGCCGCACCGTATTGGCCAGCGCCGACTGGGCGATCCGCAGCAGCGCCACCTCGTACGGCGTCGGCAGCGGGACCGGCGTACCGCTCACGGAGAAACGGACCCTCGGCCCCGGGCCGTCCGGCTCGCACAGCCTCTCCAGCGCCGCCGCCAGCGAACCCCGCTCCAGATCGGCCGGGGCCAGCGCCCGGACGAAACGCCGGGCCTCCGCCAGGTTGTCCTGGGCCGTCCGCCGCGCCCGCTCGATGTGCCCGGCAGCGGCTGGAGCGCCGTCCGGCAGGGCGCGTTCGGCGGCCCGCAGCAGCAGCTGGATCGACGACAGGCCCTGCGCGAGCGTGTCGTGGATCTCCCGGGCCAGCCGCTCCCGCTCGGCCAGCGTGCCCGCGTGCCGCTCGGCGGCGGCGAGCTCCGCCCGAGTGGCGGTCAGCTCCTCGACCAGCCGCCGGTGCCGCTCGCTCTCCCGGTACAGCGCCTGGTAGCCGAGGACGGTCGCCACGGCGACGGCCGCGCCCAGCAGCGGACCGATGAACGCCCCGGGGTTGAGCGGTGCGCCATGGTGGACGTACGACATGATCGCCGCGACCGCCGTGCCGGCGACGGCAGGCAGGGACCAGCGCACCGGCAGCAGGTGCAGGTGCAGGAAGTACAGCGGGAAGGCCACCCACAACCCGTCGGGTGTCAGGACCAGCAGTACGAGCCAGGCCGCGGACAGGGCGGCCAGCCACACGGCGGCGGCCGACCGCGACTCCCGTACGGCACGGATCGCCGAACCGACCGCGTACACCGCGCCCGTCCCGGCCGCCGCGGTCACGGCGGCCGGGGTGCCGGCCCGCACGGCGGACAGCACCAGCAGCCCCGCCATCAGCAGGTGCGGACAGACGCGCAGGACGCGCAGGGCGGGGGTGAGCGAGCGGGGATCCATGACCCGTCCAGCGTAGGCGCGCCCGGCGCGTGGGGACTCAACCGAAAGTTTGACTACGGGCCCGTCCGGCGTGCGATGCCCGCGCGGGGCGCTCGTCGGCAGGCTGGCCCGCATGTTCGTGGCATGGAGAGACCTACGCTTCGCCAGAGGGCGATTCACGCTGATGGGGACGGTGATCGTGCTGATCACCCTGCTCGTCGGACTGCTGTCCGGGCTGACGGCCGGGCTCGCGCGGGAGAACGTCTCGGCGATCACCGGGCTGCCCGCCGACCGCCTGGCCTTCGCCGCCCCACCCCCCGGTCGGCCGGTGTCGTTCACGGAGTCCGCCGTGGCCGAGCGCGCGTGGCGGACGTGGCAGCGGCAGCCGGGCGTGACCGCCGCCGAGCCGGTCGGCATCGGCGGTGTCGACGCGTCGGCCGGGGACCGGACGGCGGCGCTCTTCGCCTTCGGTACCGAGCCGGGCGCCGGGATCGCACCGGACAGCGCGAAGCTGGGGCCCGGGCGAGTGGTGCTCTCGGAGCAGGCGGCCGAGGAGCTGGGAGCCCGGGCGGGGGACCGGGTACGTATCGGGCCGCGTGAGGCGACGGTCGCGGCGGTCGCCGGGGACGCCTCGTACAGCCATGCGCCGGTGGTGTGGACGTCCCTCGACGACTGGCAGCGGATCGGTGGTCGCGACGGGGCCACCGTCATCGCGCTGAGGGGGGAGGGCGCCGGCGCGGCGGCGGGCGACAAGGCGGCCGGGACGCGGAGCACGACCGTCGACGAAGCGCTCACCGCCATCGGCTCCTACCGGGCGGAGAACGGCTCGCTGCAATTGATGCGCGGGTTCCTCTTCGTGATCTCGGCGTTGGTCATCGGGGCGTTCTTCACGGTGTGGACGATCCAGCGCAGCGGAGACGTGGCGGTGCTGAAGGCGCTCGGCGCCTCGACCCCGTACCTCTTGAAGGACGCCCTGGGGCAGGCGGCGCTCATGCTGGGCGCCGGGATCCTGCTCGGAACCGGGCTCGCGGTGGGCATCGGCGCGCTGGTGGGCCGGGGCGACGTGCCCTTCCTGCTCGATCCGCTCACCGTCCTGGCCCCGGCCGCCGTGATGGCGGTGCTCGGGATGGTCGGGGCGGCCCTGTCCATCCGGCGGATCACCGCCGTCGACCCCCTCACCGCGCTCGGGAGCGCCCGATGAGCCTGCACCTCGACGATGTGACGCTGACCTACCCCGACGGTGACGGGCGGCTGACGGCGCTGGACGCCGTGTCGCTGGACGTGCCCCCGGGCAGCCTCACGGCGGTCGTCGGCCCGTCCGGTTCCGGCAAGTCCAGCCTGCTCGCGGTCGCGGCGACGCTGGTGACGCCGGACCGGGGGCGGGTGGTGGTGGCCGGAACGGACACCGGCCCGCTGGACCGGGCCGGGAGGGCGGCGCTGCGGCGCGAGCACGTCGGGATCGTGTTCCAGCAGCCGAACCTGCTGCCGTCGCTGACCGCCGCGGAGCAGCTCCGGGTGATGGCGCACCTGTCGGGCCGCAAGGGCACGGAGCGGCGGGCCCTGGACCTCCTCGACGCGGTCGGCCTCGGGGACCTGGCCGGACGGCGGCCGCACCAGCTCTCCGGCGGTCAGCGCCAGCGCGTGAACATCGCGCGGGCGCTGATGAACGACCCGGCCGTGCTGCTGGTCGACGAGCCGACCAGCGCGCTGGACCACGAACGCGGGGCGGCGGTCCTCGACCTGCTGGTCACCCTGACCCGGGAGCGCGGGACGGCGACGGTCCTGGTCACCCACGACCGGGCTCACCTGCAGCGGATGGACCGGACGGTCACCGTCCGAGACGGAAGGCTCTCACCCGGCCACCCCGTTTTGCCGGCCTCGGCTTGAGCGTCCCTGGCCTGAGGCGGCCCCGGCTTGAGGCGGCCCGGCCGAGGTGTCCCTGGTCTGAGGCGTCCCCGGCCTGAGAGGCGGCCCCAGTCCGAGGAAGCGACCCCGGCCGGAGGAGCCCGGCCCGAGGTGCTCGGCCTGAGAGACGGCCTGGTCTGAGAGACGGCCTGGCCTGAGACGGCTCCGGCCTGGAAGGCGGGCCTGGCCTGAGAGGCGGCTCCGGTCCAAGGAAGCGACCCCGGCCTGAGCGACCTCGGTCTGAGAGCGGTCTGGCCTGAGGCGCCCGGTCTGAGAGGCGGCTCCGGCCAGGAAGGCTGCCCCGCGCGGGGGCGGCCCTGGAAGGCGACCCCACCCGGGCAGACCGTGGCGCCGGCCCGGGTGGGGCCGGCCCGGGTGGGGCCGGCCGGTCAGGCCTGGCCGTTGTTGGCGGGGTTCGCCAGTGCCGTCGAGAGTTCCTTCGCGATGCCCTGGAGGATCGGGACGATCCGCTCCGTCGCGGTCTCCGTGACCCGGCCGGCCGGGCCCGAGATCGAGATGGCGGCGGCGGTGGGGGAGTCGGGCACCGAGACCGCGATGCAGCGGACGCCGATCTCCTGCTCGCTGTCGTCGACCGCGTACCCGGCCGACCGCACCTGCTCCAGGGCGTCCAGGAAGCCGTCGGGCGTGGTGATCGTCTTCTCGGTCGCGGCGGGCATGCCGGTGCGGGCGAGCAGCGCCCGTACCTCCTCCGGCGGGGTGTGGGCCAGCAGGGCCTTGCCCACGCCGGTGGAGTGCGGGAGCACGCGCCGGCCGACCTCGGTGAACATGCGCATCGAGTGCTTGGACGGCACCTGGGCGACGTACACGATCTCGTCGCCGTCGAGCAGTGCCATGTTCGCGGTCTCGCCGGTCTCCTCGACCAGCCGCGCGAGGTAGGGGCGTGCCCAGGTGCCCAGGAGGCGCGCGGCGGACTCGCCGAGGCGGATGAGACGGGGACCGAGCGCGTACCGGCGGTTGGGCTGCTGGCGTACGTAGCCGCAGGCGACCAGCGTGCGCATGAGACGGTGGATGGTGGGAAGCGGCAGTCCGCTGCTGGAGGAGAGCTCGCTCAGCCCGACCTCGCCCCCGGCGTCGGCCATCCGCTCCAGAAGGTCGAAGGCACGCTCCAGGGACTGGACACCGCCGGTCGCGGCGGCGGGCTTGGCGGCGTCGGTGGTGCTGGCGCTGGACGTCGGCACGTCAACGGTCCTTTCGAGGCGGATGGGCAAGTCAGCAGCCTACCGGGCCCTTGCGTCGGGCACATCGTCCGCGGAGGGACGTCTTCGCCGGTCAGGCGCCGTTTGTCCGGGTGTCCGCGGTGTTCCGTGAAGGTCTGCCGGTGCTCCGCATGTGGAGAGCTACGTTCTCCTCAGTGAAATTGTCTTTCCACTTCATGGAAACATCCAAGTTGCCCGTCCGCCACCCGGTGGCGACCCGGGAGGCTCTTGACGAGGCGGGGCCCGGAGTGAAGACTCCTTCAACAGTTCGTTGAAAAACGAGGATGTGGCCGACGGCGTGGCCGGCGGTCCGACCGGCCCGGGTGACCGGCCGATGTGAGGCTATGTGGAAGGCGATGTGGACGGGAACGTGGACCTGAACGGCAACGCGGAACAGGCGGAACAGGGCGTGGAGGCGAACGTGACTCTGGTACTGCGCTCGACGCGCGTCATCACCCCCGAGGGCACCAGGCCCGCCTCGGTCGCCGTCGCCGGTGGCCGGATCGCGGCGGTGCTGCCCCACGACGCCGAGGTGCCCGCCGGCGCCCGGCTGGAGGACGTCGGCGACCACGTCGTCCTGCCCGGCCTCGTCGACACCCACGTCCATGTGAACGACCCGGGCCGCACCGAGTGGGAGGGCTTCTGGACCGCCACCCGCGCGGCCGCGGCCGGCGGCATCACCACGCTCATCGACATGCCGCTCAACTCCCTGCCCCCGACCACGACCGTCGACAACCTGCGCACCAAGCAGGACGTGGCCCGCTCCAAGGCCCACATCGACGTCGGCTTCTGGGGCGGCGCCCTGCCCGACAACGTCAAGGACCTCCGCCCCCTGCACGACGCGGGCGTCTACGGGTTCAAGTGCTTCCTGTCGCCCTCCGGTGTGGAGGAGTTCCCGCAGCTCGACCAGGAGCAGCTCGCCGCCTCGCTCGCCGAGATCGCCGGCTTCGGCGGCCTGATGATCGTGCACGCCGAGGACCCGCACCACCTCGACGCCGCCCCGCAGAAGAGCTCGCCGAAGTACGCCGACTTCCTCGCCTCCCGGCCGCGCGACGCCGAGAACACCGCCATCGAGAACCTCATCAACCAGGCGAGGCGGCTCAACGCGCGCGTGCACGTGCTCCACCTGTCCTCCAGCGACGCGCTGCCGATGATCGCCGCCGCCCGCCGCGAAGGCGTACAGATCACCGTCGAGAGCTGCCCGCACTTCCTCACCCTCACCGCCGAGGAGATCCCGGACGGGGCGACGGAGTTCAAGTGCTGCCCGCCGATCCGTGAGGCGTCCAACCAGGACGCGCTGTGGGAGGGGCTCATCGACGGGACGATCGACTGCATCGTCTCCGACCACTCGCCCTCCACCGCCGACCTCAAGACCCCCGACTTCTCCACCGCCTGGGGCGGCATCTCCTCCCTCCAGCTGGGCCTGCCCGCCATCTGGACCGAGGCCCGCCGCCGCGGCCGCACCCTGGAGGACGTCGTGCGCTGGATGTCCACCGCCCCGGCCCGCCTGGCGGGCCTGGACCGCAAGGGCGCCATCGAACCCGGCCGCGACGCCGACTTCGCCGTCCTCGCACCCGATGAGACCTTCACCGTCGACCCGGCCGAGCTGCACCACCGCAACCAGGTCACCGCTTACGCGGGCAAGACCCTGCACGGCGTCGTCAAGTCCACCTGGCTGCGCGGCGTACGCATCGCCGACAACGGCACCCTGGCCGCGCCGACCGGCCGGCTGCTCGAAAGGAACAAGTGACCCCCGTGACCGGCATACCCGCTTTCACCGGCGACGCCAGCCCCTACGGCGGCGGTGACCCCTACGCCGACTACCGCACCGCCGACTTCCCCTTCACCGGCCTCGTCGACCTGGCCGACCGCCGCCTCGGCGCGGGCGTCATCGCCGCCAACGACGAGTTCTTCGCCGAGCGCGAGAACATGCTCAAGCCCGAGCCCGCCGAGTTCGACCCCGAGCACTTCGGCCACAAGGGCAAGATCATGGACGGCTGGGAGACGCGCCGCCGCCGCGGTGTCTCCGCCGACGAGCCGCACCCCACCGCCGAGGACCACGACTGGGCCCTGGTACGCCTCGGCGCCCCCGGCGTCGTACGCGGCATCGTCGTCGACACGGCCCACTTCCGCGGCAACTACCCGCAGGCCGTCTCCATCGAGGCGACCTCGGTGGCCGGCTCCCCGTCGCCCGAGGCGCTCCTCGCCCCCGACGTGAAGTGGACGACGCTCGTCCCGCGCACCGCCATCGGCGGCCACGCCGCCAACGGCTTCGCCGTCGACGTCGAGCAGCGCTTCACCCACCTGCGCGTCAACCAGCACCCCGACGGCGGCATCGCCCGCCTGCGCGTGTACGGCGAGGTCGCCCCCGACCCGGCGTGGCTCCGCGTGCTGGGCACCTTCGACGTCGTCGCCCTGGAGAACGGCGGCCGTGTCGAGGACGCGTCGGACCGCTTCTACTCGCCGGCCACCAACACCATCCAGCCCGGCCGCTCCCGCAAGATGGACGACGGCTGGGAGACCCGCCGCCGCCGCGACAAGGGCAACGACTGGATCCGCTACCAGCTCGTCGAGCAGTCCGCGATCCGTGCCGTCGAGATCGACACCGCGTACCTCAAGGGCAACAGCGCCGGCTGGGCCGCGTTGTCGTCACGCGACGGCGAGAGCGGCGAGTGGACCGAGTTCCTGCCGCGCACCCGCCTCCAGCCGGACACCAACCACCGGTTCGTCCTGCCGGAGCCGGTCGTGGGCACCCACGTCCGCATCGACATCTACCCGGACGGCGGCATCTCCCGCCTCCGCCTGTTCGGCTCCCTGACGGACGAGGGCGCCGAGCGCCTGTCGGCCCGCCACGACGAGCTGAACTGACCGACTCGGGCAGCACGACACCTGCCCGTATGCGAAGGGCGCACCGGCCCGACAGCACCGGTGCGCCCTCGCGCCTTCCCCTCCGCCTCCGTACGGCTCCACAAGGCTCCGTACGGCTGCGTGCGGTTCCTTACGGCTTACGCGGCGTGCCCGCCGTCCACGGCGAACTCCGCGCCCGTCACATACGCCGCATCGTCCCCGGCCAGGTACGCCACCATCGACGCCACCTCGTCCGGTACCCCGAAGCGGCCCGGCGCCGTCATCGCGCGCTGACCGTCCGCGTACGGACCGTCCGCCGGGTTCATGTCGGTGTCGACCGGCCCGGGTGGACGATGTTCGCCGTGATGCCCCGGTCACCCAGCTCCCGGGCGAGCGCCTTGGTCAGGCCGACCAGCGCGGACTTGCTCATCGCGTAGAGCGTCCCGCCGGGGCCCGGCACGCGCTGTGTCGTGCACGTCCCGATCGTGACGATCCGCCCGCCCCGCCCCATGCGCGCCGCGGCGGCCTGCGACGCCAGGAACACGCCCCGCACGTTCACCGCCGGCACCCGGTCGACATCGGTGGGCGCGAGGCTCTCCAGCGGGCCGAGCACCCCGACCCCGACGTTGTTGACGAGTACGTCCAGCCGCCCGCCCAGCGCCTCTGCGGCGCGCTCCACGGCGCCCGCCGCCCCGGCCGCGTCCTCGCCGGGGTGCTCGATCGCCAGCTCCGCCAGGCTCAGCAGTCCGGCCGCCAGGATCAGCGCGACC